>LKNH01000053.1 GCA_001564135.1 Halobacteriaceae archaeon Tc-Br11_E2g27
CTGACCAGTATTGCTACCCAGAGCAGCACGAACAGAGCGAGTGACCACCACAGTGTTCGCAAGACGAGCCGCATTGTATGCAAATCTATTTACTTTAGTTAAATATTTATTGAATCCCCATTGAGGGATGGGTATGCGCACAACAACCCGATTGATTGTCGCCGTTGGATTACTGATGCTGCTGTCAGCAGGGATAGCTGGCGTCAGCGCAGCAGAGACAAGCGTAGCCCAAGGGGACGAGCTCACCTGTGAGTTCCCTGTCGAAATGGAAGATGTCAGCGGTGAGACTGTCACGCTCGATGAAGAACCGGATGAAGTTGTCGTCCTGGCCGCAAGTGGTGCCCAGTACATGTGGTATATGGACGCTGAACACAAGGTTACGGGCGTTCCGGACTTTCATGCTACCCAATACATTGAGGGACTAGATGAGCGAACGAACGTTGTCGATGAGATGGGCTCACCGATTAACGAAGAGGTCGTTGCACTGGACCCTGACCTCGTCTATGCACCGAGTGTCGTCAGTGATGAGGATGTCGAAGAGCTTCGTGATGCCGGATTGACTGTCTACCACGAGGAGATGAAAGTATCCATTGAAGACACCTATGCTGTGCTAGAGCGACTTGGACAGTTGGTTGGCGAATGTGAGGCTGCAACTGAGACAATCGAAGATATGCAGGGTGCTTTCGATGAGTTTGACCGGGTCTTCGCTGATGAAGAGCCGGTGTCAGTCTTTTATTCCCTTGACCCTGAGACTGGATGGACCGCAGGGGCGGGGACAGTTGAAGACCAGCTGATTACGATTGCTGGTGGGGAAAATATCGCAGCGGATGAGTACGACTCCTACGCGGAGATAAGTGAAGAGGATGTCGTCGATGCCGACCCCGAGTGGCTTGTTATCGGTGAAAACCGAGAGTTACCGCCTGAAGCCGAGGATACAACTGCCGTCCAGGAAGACCAGATTGTACGGGTAAATCCAAACTTCATCAGTCAGCACGGGCCGGTTCTGACCGAGCCAACCGCTGACATGGCTGAACAGTTCCATCCCGAAGCCTACGAGGAACTGGACCAGAACCTGATTAGGCTTATCGACGATGATACCTTTACGACTGAGCCGCTGGAAGATACTGATGATACTACCGACGAAACAGATGATGTTGATGACACAGCGGATGCAGACGACGACGGTGCTGGATTAACCATTGTGACCGCAGCGTTGGCGCTTTCGCTGGTGGCACTCATCGCTCGCAAACGGTAATATAGCGAGTCCTCAACAGACGTATTTTCAACAACACTGCCTCGTCACCGCGTCACTGTTTTTCTAATCCAGGATACCATGCGAGCGGATGGTCTGCCGTGATAGAGACCGCGACCGGTTGATTGTGTTCGAACGTCTCAACGTGGTTGTGCAGACAACGAACCGTTGCACCATTATTGAGTTCGACGCGATAGACAAAATTCGGGCCGTTGTACTGACGATGTGTGATGGTGCCGTCAGCCGTTGCCTCGTTTGTCGGAATCGCCTCGAGGTCGTCGGGCCGGAGGAGAATATCGATTGTTGCGCCGTCGTAAGCATCCACGGGACCATTTAACTGCTCGACGCTCAGTATCCCGAGGTCAGTCTCAACGATATCACCTTTGACCGTCGCAGGGAGAAAGCTAGCACGACCGAGGAAACTTGCAACGAACCGTGATTCCGGATTCTCGAAGACGCTCTCGGGCTGACCAACCTGTTCGAGTTGCCCATCGTTCATAATCGCAACCCGGTCGGAAATTGAGAGTGCCTCCTCCTGGTCGTGTGTGACCGAGATTGCGGTGACGCCAGTTGCTTTGAGAATCCGCCGAACCTCCTCGCGCATCTCGACACGGAGACGAACGTCTAGATTCGAGAATGGCTCATCGAGCAAGAGGACAGCAGGCTCCGGTGCAAGAGAGCGAGCGAGTGCCACCCGCTGTTGTTGCCCGCCGGAGAGTGCGTCCGGTCGTTTATCTCGGTGGTCCGACAGACCAACGAGTTCAAGCAGTTCATCAACGCGCGCAGCCGCTCGTTCATCTTCCCAGTTGTTCAATCCGAACGCGACGTTTTCAGCAACTGTGAGGTGCGGAAACAGCGCAAAGTCCTGAAAAACCAGTCCAATATCCCGCTTTTCGGCCGGGAGGAACTGCGTGGAATCAGCGACGATATCACTGGCGATGCGAATTTCCCCGCTGGAAGGTTGTTCCAACCCTGCGACCATCCGCAACATTGTGGTCTTTCCACAGCCGGACGGACCAAGCAGGGTCAGAATCTCACCATCCCGAACGGTAAGCGAAAAGTCTGACACTGCATCCTCTTGACCGAACGTTTTTGTTACGTTATCGAGCGTCAGCACGGTGTCGCCGACAGCTGTCCGTTCCACGAACGGTTGAGAGCTGCTGGTTGATTCGCTCGAAGAAACCGCCGTATCGTAGTGGTCGGACTGCATACTCTGATTTGACATCGTTACCTCTTGTGACAGCGATGGATAGAGAGAATAGTCGGAGTGGTCATACGCTCGGTTACAATCATTGCTCTCTAGTTTTTAGGGCAGCCAAAAGAATCTATCGCTCTTTACCAGAGGGTGAACGGACCCTCCCGCCGAAGGATTATCAACGGTGACGGCCCTCGATATAGCCATGGATGTAGCCGTTATCGGTGCTTCGATGACTCCCTTTGGGAGTCACGACAAGTGGATACGTGAGTTACTCGTCGATGCTGCAGAGGGTTGTCTGGCAGATGGCAGCGTCGAACGAACTGCTATCGACCATCTGTATGTGTCGAACATGGCAAGCGGCGAGTTCGAGGGACAGACCGGGATAATGAACGCACTGGCACAAGATATCGGTGTCATGCCCGCCTATACGCAACGGGTTGGCCAGACATCGGCATCCGGTGGGGCAGGGTTGCTTGCAGCCTGGCAATCAATCGCCTCGGGTGCAAGCGAGATGACGCTCCTGGTCGGCGGTGAAAAGATGACGCATTTGCCAACGGGCGAGTCGGCTGATATCATCTCCTCGATAACCCATCCGGTCGAATACAGTCATGGTGTGACGCTCCCGACGTTTGCTGGGCTTGCTGCACGAGCGTATCTGAACGAAACAGACGCAACGCGGGAAAGTCTCGCTCACGTGTCCGTCAAAAACCATGCAAACGCAACAAAAAACCCCTATGCGCAGTTTCAGAAAGTCATCGATGTAGAGACGGTGTTATCCAGTCCCGTCGTTGCCGACCCGCTCCGGCTGTACGATTACTGTCCGGTAACGGATGGCGCAGCGGCATTGCTTTTTTGTCCGGTAGAGGTCGCACGAGAATACACAGACGAATTTGTCCGCGTGGCTGGCGTCGCCGGAGCAACAGATACCCACGTCGTCCACGAGCGCCCTGACCCGACGTGGATGACGGCAGTTGCGGAAAGTGCGAAGAAACTCTTCGAGCAATCGGGCTACGGTCCCGCTGATGTTGATATCGCTGAACTTCACGATATGGTCAGTCTGCTCGAACCCCTCCAGCTCGAAGCCTTTGGCTTTGCCGAACGCGGCGAGGGCTGGCGGTGGGCGCTTGAAGGCAAAACCGCACCGGATGGCGAATTACCGGTCAACCTCTCAGGCGGTCTCAAAGCCCGCGGCCACCCGCTAGGGGGCACTGGCGTCGCCCAGGCAGTTGAACTTTACTGGCAGTTGCTCGGGCAAGCAGGCGAGCGGCAGGTCGAAGCGGAGCGTGGTCTCTGTTGTAACGTTGGTGGCTTCGGAAACTGTGTCACAAGCGCCCTCTTCGAGGTGGGAATATGACTGACACCGTCGACGGAACCGAAGATGGCGAACCAACAGAATCGTTGCTACTCGCACACCGTTGTACTGACGGCCACCTCAACTACCCGTCACATCCAACCTGTACAACTTGTGGGGCAGAGTTAGTGGAGACGGTGGATTTAACCCAGCAATCTGGCCAAGTGATAACGTGGACGCAAGCTACGACCACACCACCCGGCGTGCGTGAGCCCAATACGCTGGCTATCGTGGAATTTACGGTCGAGGAAGAAACGGTTCGCGTGCTTGGCGGAACAACTGATGAGGTGGCGATTGGAGATACCGTTCGACCAGTCTTTGTCGAACGACTTCGCGACCCGGAGCAAGCCATTCGTCGGACTGAAAGCCAATCCTGGGGCGGTTTTCGATTTGAACCAGTAGACGACGAGCGCTAGCCATTTTTCTTCGGCGGTATCACTCAAAATCGTACTCCAGACTCACGTATTCGTTTTCGTTGAGGGTCGAAAAATACACGTCATCAAGTACGGCTTCGTTCGTTGCTTCGAGAACCACCGGGGGTGCAACATCATGTTCGAGTGCTTCGACCCAGCGCCCCAGACAGACACACCACCGGTCACCCGGCGACAATCCCGGAAACGCAAGCTCCGGACGGGGCGTACTCAGGTCGTTTCCACGGCGTTTGCTGAACTGGAGAAACTCCCTTGTCATCACTGCACAGACCTCATGCCGGCCACTGTCTTCGTCGATATCGTGACAACAACCATCCCGAAGGTAGCCGGTTACAGGGTCAGTGCTACATGGCTCCAATTCCGTTCCGAGGACGTTCGTTTCCTCCGTCATTAACAGTTCTAGTTGTTGGACTCGTAAGGTCGTTTGTGTTTGATTATCCGGTATTTGCTGTCCGGGCGGAAAGGGGCCTGATAATCAGACAGACTCGCGATACACGTTATCCCGGTTGATGGAGCAATTGCAAATGCGTACGCAAGTGGTGACAAATCCATCACAGGTTGCGCCGACCGGACTAACCAACTATTGGACAGTTTTTGTTTGTTTCGTCGACGTGTCGACAAACGTTCACCCTCTCCGGGAAATACCAACCGTGAACTTTGTATTTATCCAGCATCTCAGAGCAAGTATGTCAACAGTTATCCCGCCAACAAAGCGTCAGTGCGAGCGATGCGGGCGGAGCGAAGTATGGGATGAGGACCAATCGACCTGGGTTGTGGCCGTCGAGAATGGAACAAAAGAACCCGGCCAACCACACTGTCTACACGAGTGGGACATCAACGGAAGCTACAATCCGTTTGAAGGTCACTCCTGATACTGCTGGTCGTAAGCTATCGAACAACCTCGTCACCCCGGGGTGGCGAGTATGTGAACGAAGTTACGTCCGGCAGCATGAACTACAAGGTTCGTCCCGATATTTGTTCAACTATGCCGACCGTCTATATTACTGCGCCAACGGATGCTGCGAATGCGATTGCTCGAACACTCGTCGACGAAGAGCTTGCAGCCTGTGTCAACCTCATTGAAATTAGCTCGGTTTATCGCTGGGACGGAGAAGTTATTGAGGACGACGAGATTGCGTTGCTGGCAAAGACAACTGCCTCGCGATATGAGGCACTAAAAGAGCGAGTCGTTGAACTACACCCCTATGATGTCCCCTGTATCGAACGATTTGACGAAGCAGACGTGCTCGATACGTATGGACAGTGGGTAGATGAAGAGACAGGCACAACGGAATGATTGAGGCAGCGTTCCTGATTAGTTCATTCAGACTACTGGACGTAAGCCTTTAAACCATATCGCCACCCCGGGGTGGCGAGTATTTTTACGAAGTTACGTCCGGCAGTATCAGGAGACGCCGGTTTCGAGGTTTTCCAGTACCTTCCCGACGAACAGCCCAAGTCGCGGCGAAATTTCATCGGCTGAAGGTGCCGTCGTTGGTTGTGCAGCCAGTGTTTCAACGAATCGCTCGGAATGAGTCATGGCGTGGATGCTGTCCACTACATCGACGGTGAGGCCTTCATCGGAAGTGTCGAGGTCTGGATGGCGACTTTTCGTTTCTTCGGAATAAGAGATCGTCCACGAGTGACCGCCGATGACATCGAGAGCGTCGTCGAGAGGGCCAACTTCCAATGAGCCTTCCGCCGTGCCGACGTAGATTATACCGTCCTCGACGAAGGTTCCGAACCTGGCCATTAGGTATCTCTTCTCGACCGTGACCAATCAACTTTCCCCAACTTGTTCTGCACGTATCGAAACCGTAACCATCCGTATTATGTAGCTGGGGGGGTGTACGAGTTGGTATGGAACTCTCGGTGGTTGTCCCGACACTCAACGCCCGTGATGAGCTATCCGGGTGTCTGGACGCCCTCTGTACCCACGCACCCGACGCAGAGGTGATTGTGGTAAACGGCCCGTCAGCCGACGGAACCACCGGAATGGTTCAGGAACGGGATGATGTTGCGGTGCTGGTCGAACTGGCCGATAGAAGCATTAATGCTGCCAGAAACGCTGGTATTGACCGCTCTACTGGCGATGTCGTTGCGTTTCTCGACCATCGCTATACAATCTCTCCGCAGTGGGTCGGTGCGATTTCACAGTCGTTAGAAACGGAAGCTTCAGCGGTCACTGGTCCAAAACGGGCACGAATTCACGCTGATGAATCGGATGAAACGCCGGAGCAGCGGTCGATAGCCGGGCGAACGGTCACGTTCTTTCAGTCCGGAAACGTTGCCGTTGAACGGGAAGTACTGGATGAACTCGACGGCTTCGACGAATATCTTGAAATTGGCGGGTCAAGAGACGCTGCACACAGGCTCGCTACGCTTGGACGGACTATTGCCTGGAACGGCGAAATGTCGGTTACGAATGAAGTGAGCACCACTCAGGACCGACACGGTGCGGTCTGGAATCAGAAGTATCGCTCACTGGCGTATCGCCTCGTGAAAAATTACAATATACGTCCATCGGTTATTGCGCGAATTGTTTCAAACGCTAGCCAAGATGGCTGTAGCGAGTTTACCGAAGTCGGTCGCGGAAACAAGCCGTTTTCCGCTTGGGTCAAAAACGGCTTTCGCGTTCTCTCAAGCACAGCGGCTGGCTGTAAGGATGGATTCATCAGCCGTCGAAAGGACAACTCACCGCGACGTAACCCGCGTGGCCGGTCAACCCGGACTGACCGCGCCGTGACCGTCTACGATTGGCGGTAGAATTTCGCGGTATACACCTTCGTTATCGAGTGAAACCCACAACTACCGGACAGAGTATACCGGTCGACGGAACAATTGATAGTTCTCACGCAGGATGGGTGGTGACGAATCTATCACAGCTTCCGTCGACCAGTATAACTGAACGTTAAAATCGTCGAATTTCACGGCGCAATTTCCTCAATAATGCGGGCAGCATTTTTCGAAAAGACCCGACGCATCGCATCTTCCGGAATATTAAGCGTGAGAATTTCCATCACAGCAACGTCAGGGTGGATTGACGGCGCGCCACTCCCAAACAGCACTCTATCGGGATGTTCGAGAATCGCCCGTTCGAGTGGGTCACGGAACCGGACAAAGCTTGTATCGATATAACAATCTTCGTAGCGCCCTAACAGCTCAATCGTGTTGTCCATTAACTCACGGTTTAGCGGATAGCCGCCGCAGTGAGCGATAATAACTGGGAAATCATACTGGAGAAACGTCGATTCAATCTGTGCCGGTGGAAACGCGACACCGCCGAAGGTAATCACCGGCAGACCAACCGACTCGAGGGTTTCGAGTACGGCATCGTCAGGGACGCCATCCGTTGCAGGGTTTATCATAAACGCGACAAACCGGTCTTCGTAGGCGTACTGTTCGATATCTTCGGGGGTAGTGTGGTGGTCGTTGCGCGACCGAGTAAGGTTACGAACTGCCGTGGTCGGCCCTGTTTTCGGGAGCAACGCCCCGTTAATCCGGGCGGCTGCGGTAAACGGTCTGTCGACTGCCATCCGAGCCACGGCATTGTTCGCCTTCAGATACGAGCCGTCACGTTCGTCGGAGAACGCAATCGCTTTCACGACACCTGCCTGGTGAAGCTCTCGTTCTATCGTTTCCGGGTCGCCGATATCGCTGTTCCGACGGTCGTCATCGGATTCGACCACGAGATGTGTATCGACAATGCGAAAGCCGTGCTCCAGTTCGAGCATCTATCCCAGTAGATGACCCGAGTAACTTAATTCCCGCCGAAACGGCTTACCGAATGTGATAACATTTATATAGAACCGCAAACCACGAATAAGTGAGGAACTCAACAATGTCACAATCTGGCCAGCGACGCATGGGAGGACAGCCATTATTTATTCTCAACGAAGATGCAGAGCGAACACAGGGCGGTGATGCACAGTCATCAAACATCACTGCCGGCAAAGCCGTAAGTGAGGCCGTACGCACGACGCTTGGCCCACGCGGCATGGACAAGATGCTCGTCTCCGACGATGGCGAGGTCGTCATCACGAACGATGGCGCAACCATTTTGAACAAAATGGATATCGACCAGCCAGCAGCACAGATGTTGGTAGAAGTCGCCGACACCCAGGAAGAGGAAGTCGGTGACGGAACGACGACAGCATCCGTGCTTGCCGGCGAACTGCTTTCGAAGGCCGAGGACCTGCTTGACGACGATGTTCACCCGACAACTATCGTCGAAGGCTATTACGAGGCATCACAGCTTGCACAGGACGCGATTGAACAGCAGGTACTCGACGTAAGTCTCGATGATGACCTGCTCGTTCAGGTTGCCGAATCGAGCATGACTGGGAAAGGAACGGGCGATGTCGCGGCTGTCGACCTTGCACAGACAGTTGTCGACGCTGTCCGGCAGGTTGAATCCGATGCCGGCGTCAACCGAGACAACATCACGATTCACACCCAAACCGGCGCATCCTCAAGTGCCACAGAGTTGATTCAGGGCGTCGTCATCGACGAGGACCGTGCAAGCGAAGAGATGCCACGCGAGGTAACTGACGCATCTATCGCTGTCGTCGAAGCGGACCTTGAAGTCAGAGAAAGCAACATCGACGCCGAGTACCAGGTCTCGAATGTCGACCAGTTGAACGCCGCTATCGAGGCCGAAAGCGAACAGCTTCACGCATACGTTGACGCAATTGCCGAAACGGATGCTGATGTTGTCTTTGTTAAAGGTGACCTCGATGACCGGGTTGCCGCGCTTTTCGTCGAGAAAGGTATTCTCGTCTTTGAGGGTATCGACGGTGACAGCGCAAGCGCAATCACTGCCGCGACGGGCGCAAGTCGCGTTGGCTCAGTTGATACGCTTGAAAACGAAGACCTCGGTCACGCTGACTCGCTCAGCGTGAAAAAGTTCGGCGATGACGAACTCGTCTTCCTCGAAGGCGGTTCCGCAACCGAAGCAGTCACTATCTTCGCACGTGGCGGTACGGAACACGTTGTCGACGAACTCGAACGCGCATTGACGGACTCGCTCGATGTCGTCACTGCTTCACTCGACGCCGGCGGTGTCGTCCCCGGTGCTGGTGCCACTGAGGTCGCTGCAGCAAACTACGTCCGCGACCAGTCTGCTGGCATCGAAGGCCGAAAGCAACTTGCTGCCGATGCATATGCAGACGCATTGGAGGTTCTCGCCCGTACGCTTGCTGAGAACACGGGCATGGACCCAATCGATGCACTCGTCGACTTGCGTGCGGAACACAGCGAAGGTAATATCGCTGGCATCATTAGCGAGGGACAGACCGGCCGCATCGCTGACCCTGTCGAATACGGTGTCCTAGACCCTGCCGCAGTTAAACGCGAGGCAGTGCAGAGCGCAACTGAAGCGTCGACGATGATTGTCCGTATCGACGACGTTATCGCTTCAAGCTAACTGTCCTGATATTCACGTTTTTTGTATATTCGTTCCGTAGCATTGCGTATGGAACTGCTTGTGCCGCTCGCACTCGCTACTGTCATTGTATTAATTTTGTTGCTTGCTGCTGCGTGGGTCTATATCGACGCCCCAAACCACGAAATGAGTCCTCTCAAATGGGCGGCGATAACCTTTTTTATCCCTTTCTTTGGGTTTTTCGCGTACATTTTCGAACGAGAAGAGCGCACCCCAAACCCAGCCGCAGAGCGGCGTGAGGAACATTTCGTCGATGGTGCCTTCGAGGTCCACAAATCTCGTGCTGATGACGCACCGTGGGTTTCTGATGACAAATCCGCCGAAACAGGCGAACAAAACACGGGAGAGAAAAACGAAAACGAGCGATAACAGAGAGCCGTCTGTATTGATTTTGCTCACTCCTTTTGTGCAACGCCAACAGTCAGCAAGGTTCCGTGTTTCCGATACCGTTCGACCATCTCCTCTCGCGTGTCGAACTCGTCGATGGGAAACTCCGAGGCAGGTGGAATCTCGGTTTCCCGGTCTGGAATCATATCCTGTTCGGCGACAGCGAACCCGGCAGCACGGAATGCCTCACGGTACTCGGACGCATTCCAGAGCGTCATCTCGACGTTAAGGTTGTCCTGCCAGTGGTGGGTGTGTGTACTTTCTTTGAAAAAGTTCACGGCACAGTAGAAGGTGCCACCTGGTCGAAGGATTCGGTTCAGTTCTGCTAGGGTCGTCGCCGGGTCACGGGCATAATAGAACGCTTCCATCGAGAAGACGTGGTCGATGCTATCGGTCTCAAAGGGCAATGCATCAAAGTCGCCACGAACGAACTCAACTGAATCATCATCAGTATAGGACCGCGCGTTCTGAAGCATCTGAGCCGATGCATCGAGACCGTATCCGCGGCCGATAGCCGCGGTTTCCCGGAGGGCGCGGAGCACGTATCCTGACCCAGTCCCGAGGTCAAGTACCACATCTCCGGATTCAACAGGCATCCTGGCAAGTGCGTGCTTGGCCGTATGCCAGTGTCTGGTTTCCATTCCCCTGTCCTTGCCTCGCCGTGCCCACTCGTCGAACTCATCTCCGATGTTCATACCGCTAGCTGGATGGGGAGCAGATAAATTCCTTCGACTTTCAACGGGATTCAGATGAACCGGGGTGTAGAGTTAATATACTCCTGATACGCTTCCTTGTCGGTCATCGTTTCCATCACCTCTTGTTCCTCGACAATCGACAGTCGGTAATAGAAATAGGCCAACACGGGAAACATCGCAATCGTCAGCAGCGACGGCCAGTGGACAAACCAGCCAAAGAGAAAGAGTAGAAAGCCGAGATACTGTGGGTGACGCGAATAGTTATAAATTCCGCTCGTCACGAGTTCTTTATCCGTTCGGTAAAGCGTTCCCCAGCCCCACGCAATCAGAACGGTCCCAAGCACGATGAGCAAGGCACCGACGGTCTTCCAGAACGTTAGTGCCATCCCCTGCCCGAGCATCTCAAATTCGACGAGGACTTCCTGTCCTGCAGTGGCTGAAAGCCCTGCACCAGACGGGACAGCCGCTGATGTAATGTAGACTGTCAGTGGGACACCGTACATCTCCACGAAGAGAGAGACAATAAACGCGGCATAGACGCCAAGCGAGGCAGATTGCCAGTTCACTCGCCACCGAAAGCCGGCAGCAAGCGGGACGGCAAACGCAATAAAGACGCCGATGTTCAGTGCGACAAGGTCCCACCGACCTGAAATAATGTCAGCCTGGTCGGACATAAAAAACCAGATATGTCCGAAAAACGACGGCACCAGCGACGTTCCCTCGACAACAGCAATGAAGACGACCAACGAGACCAACCCGACAAGCCGCCGTCGAGTGAGGGCAAACCGTGATTGGTCGTACTGAGCTGATTCCATATCTATCATCTAGATGTCTGCTTATTTGAGGGTGACGCCTCGGTGAGGTGGTACAGCCACCAACTGATTAGGCACCAACTCGTTCAGCGAGCGGAGCTGCAACTGCTGACACGGAGCCCTGAGCGAACGGAGTTGTCATCGCTTCGGTCGTCTCATCAGAGTCGTCAGTATCTCCGA
>LKNH01000054.1 GCA_001564135.1 Halobacteriaceae archaeon Tc-Br11_E2g27
ACTAGCCTCTCTATCCAAGAGTGAATTGAATATCGCTGCACTTTCCGGGGAGCTATCAATTTACACCGTCACAGCTCATGTATCGTCACAGAAACAGCCTAGTCACTGGGACGTGTAGCTACGAAAGTTGGTCTTTTTATCCAACAGGAGACCGACTGAACCAGGTGCGGGAGTCGAACCAGTCAATAGATCAGTGGTAATACTATCTCACAGATCTTACAGATGAAGATACTGTTAAGATGATGATTGCTCAGACCGTCGATGAGTTTGGTTGCTCAATATGCTTCTACACCACGCTGGTGTCATGCTGCTCGAAAACTAATGCGACCGAGAAAAATCCAAGCAGGTATTCAACGACGGTTTCGCCGTGTTGCCAACACCGATAGCAACAGTGTCGCAACTGTTGCTGTCACGATTCCAAACCCGACTCCATCATCATCTATCAAGCTATCCGTCTGTTCGTCAGTAGCCACTGCTCCACTGCTATCATCTTCCGCTGAGGCGTTTTCCACAATCACCTGCTTCGGCGTTCCGTCTCCAACGGTGAGTTGTTTCTCTGTAACGTGGTCTGCATCATGATCGAATTCGTGTTCAAACTCGAGTATTTTCTGTTCCCCTGGTGGGAGGGTAACAGACCGATTTTCTAATACTGTTTCCGAGAGCTCTATTGTGATATCCTGTTCGACAGTCACTTCGCCGCTGTTTTCCACGGTTGCCTCTATCAACAGTGGTTCACCAGGTGGGATTTCTGTCGTTGAAAGCTCCGTGTCGACGACGGAGATTGCACTTTGGTCATAGATAGTTATCTCCGCCAACTGCTTACCATCCCTCGTCAGGTCATAGGTTCCAACGTCTGGGCTCGAAAGCGGGAGGATGTCTGTGTACGTTTCGTTCGGTGCGACAGTAAACGGTCCATAGGAGATGGAAACCCCATCGAATTCGAGTGTGAACGACTTTTCGCCAACGGTTGGTCCTGTATTCTCTAGAGTAATTTGTACCTCGGCGGAGTTGCCCTGTTCAACCTGCGTATCTACCGGGACGATATCGACTACTGACACTTCCGCTGGTTCAACTACTGCTAACTCACTGACCTGATCGTTATTGAGCGTAATCTCATACGTTCCGACCTCCTCGCCGGTGACGTCCATCGTTACTGATCTTTCACTGTCTGGTTGGACACTCACTCGCTTTGTTTCGATGGTGTTCCCATCTCGCTTAAGCTTCAGCTCTTTTTCTCCTTCGATATCACCATCGTTGGTAAGCGTCGTGGTTAGTTCAGTACTCTCTCCTTCCTGAATGCTGTCGTCTTCCAGTGTACTCTCTATGACTGTGAGGTCAGATTCGAACCACAATAGCTCCTGTGTGACTTCGTGTGTTTCGCCATCTACCGTGACGAACAGTGTTACTTCTTCAGCTGGCTCTGTCGCTGTGACAATAGCTCCGGTCTTGTCTATCTCTCCATCTCCAGTCAGGTCCCATTCGTAGGCAGTGGGCTCATCAGGATACCAGGACCGGTCAAGCGCTTCGAGAGGGTCGGGTGTTGTCGCATCGAATGTCACCTCATCGCTTGGTGTAATGACAAATGGCTCGTAGGTGAATGCGGGAAAGACTGCACCGCCATCGTTCATTCGCTGTTGTTGGGACTGTAGTTGACTGAAAAAGTCGTCATGTATCTCATCTACATTCTTTCCAGCAACCGTTTCCAAATCGTCCGGATAAACCCCAGTATATAGCGAATCAATGCCTTCCCGACCGTATTCGTCGAGGACATACTCCGTAAATAGTGCTAACTCATCGTATTCCGCAAGCGATGCGTCCGTCGTCGTCAGGTCGATTTGATTTTGGCTGAATTGAGCCTGTGCACTAATTGACTCCGCAGGCCGTTCAAGATATCGTGTGGTCCCTTCAACGATGACTTCGGGTTTTGGTACTGCTCCTGGTGGATTGATGAAATTTCCGCTTCCGATTGCATCAGCCTGGAATCGATGGATTGCTTCGTGATAAAACAGGTGCGGGTCGTCGCTTGTAACCTCTATTGCAGGACTCACTCCGCTAACATAGCACCCTTCGACACCGGTGCCATCACACCGGAGGTCATCCAACGAACCGACAACAACCGAGGTTCGTTCGGTAGGTGGCTCGACACTGAACTTCTGGTATGGGAGTTCGAAATACGAATCGGCGTATGAGGCGATAGATTCGGCTTCGTCCTCGTAGCCCTCATGATAGTGGATTTCAAAATGTTCGGTTTCAATTGTACCGACTGACTGTCTTTCTCCATCAACCGGCCCGATGTAGCCACCAAGGGTAAGTACTGCTGCGATGGCACAGACTGTGGCGACTATTACTGTCAGTCGCGCCCAATGTCCTATATTCACGTTGTCAACGTGCATGCCTTGATGCTATCAGCTTAGTCATGTAAATTCTTCTAAAACAGATATGTTCCGTTTCCCGTCAGTTCTGTTACTCTCTCGCTGACTGTGATTTTCCATACGGGTGTGTGAACCCACCCCGGGGCAGTCGCCTTGTACCGCCTATACATGCGTTTTGGTCAATGAGATACACTTTTGGATAATTCAGCCCAATCACAAAGCGAGATGAATCTCACAGCGAACCTCGATGGAAAGACGGCAGTTATTACGGGCGCATCATCAGGTATCGGCGCGGAAACAGCCCAGGCACTGGGAGAGGCCGGGGCGAACGTCTGTCTTGCTGCTCGCCGCGAGGACCGATTAGAGGAGGTGGCAAACAAGATTGAATCTGTCGGTGGCACTGCACACGTCGTACCAACTGATGTCACAGACGAGGAAGCCGTACAGGAGTTGATTGATGAAACGGTCGAGGAGTTCGGTTCGCTTGATATCCTGATCAACAATGCGGGGGTCATGTTGCTCGAAAAGGTCGAAGATGCAAATACGGACAACTTCCGGACGATGGTAGAGGTCAATCTGATGGCCGTGATGAACGCAACGCACGCGGCACTCCCGATTATGCAAGAACAGGGCGACGGACACATTGTCAATATCTCCTCTGTTGCTGGCCGGAAAACATGGACGGGTGCAAGTGCCTACAACGCAACGAAATTTGGTGTGAATGCCTTTTCTGAAGCTCTCCGTGAGGAGGTCACGGGGAACCATAACATCCGCATTACGCTCATCGAACCCGGATATGTTGATACGGAGTTGTCTGACCATATCCCTGATGACAACATTCGACAGTATTCGAAACAGGAGATGGCAGAGATGGACGTGCTCACTGCTGAAGATATTTCTCGGTCAATTCTTTTCGCGGTGAGTCAGCCACCACACGTGGACATCAACGAACTGTTGATTCGACCGACAGAACAGAAGCTGTAGAGGCCTGCTGAGCTGCTCCGTTGGTATTAGTGGATATCACGCCGAACGAACAATACGACGCTGAAAGCCAAAAACGCCACGAAGGCGACGAGGAGGATTCCGGCATCCGCAAAGGCATACTCCTCACGGACGAGGATAGCAGTCTCATCGTAGTAGCGACTCGGGGTGAACGCGCCAATCCACTCGTAATCCGGGTCAAGTGCGGAAGCACTGTCGACCAGCCAGAGGATGATGACAAGCCCAAACGCCGCTGCCTGTGCGGTTCGAACACGGTCAATGATTACTGAACAGAGAATACCAATACCGGCACAGACAAGCAGGTACGGCACGCTAAGCAGGTGAACCATTGCTAATGCTTCCGGATTGATGGTACTGTCAATGAGCACTGAACCAACGTAGACAATCACGGGGACTCCGACGTTGAGCACAACCAGTGGAACCCAGAGGCTTGCAACTTTCTGGAGGATGACAGACTCACGAGAAACGGGATTTGAGAGTGTCAGGTCCATCCGCCGCCTGTCGATATCTTTGACTATCATCCCGGCGCTGATATATGCGAAGTAGATACCGACGAGCAATACCCAGAAAAACGAGTAGATTTCGGCGGCGATGAAACCCTCTATAGTATCGAGTGCTTCCAATCCGAAGAAATCAAACATATACTCAGGGAACGCTTCGAGTAACGCTTCTGCATCTTCTTCGTACTCCGGGAATATGGAGAAATACATCGTCGAGAGAACGGCAAAGACGGCAACAAGGATAACTGACCCGCGAACGCGCTTTCTGGATTCCAGGCGGAGGATTGCTGTCATTAGATATCCCTCCTAACGAAGATAGCAACCGCCGCTGTTACCAGCACGAGAAAGGTCACCATGAGAATTACCGCATCACCCAGTGCGTACTCCTCGTGGACGAGAATCTCCGTCGAATCATAATACCGATGTGGTGTTGCAGTCCCCAGCCACTCGTAGGTTTCTCCCATCTCGGACAGTCCCTCAATCAGCCAGGACATAAAGACGAGTCCGATTGCACCGACCTGTGCCGTCCCGACACGCTTGACACTGACAGAAAGTACCAACCCAATTCCAGCACAAACAAGGAAGTACGGGACGCTCAGGAGGTGGACCATCGAAAGCAGAACTGGGTCCAGTGTTTCATCGACCAACTGCACACCGCCAAACAGCGTTATGGCCATGCCGAGGTTGAGGACAACGAGGGGAACCCAGAGGCTAGCGACAGACTGAATAATGACGGACTCTCTGGAAACCGGGTTGGATAACAATAAATCCATTCGCCGGTGTTCGATATCACTCGCTATCATCCCCGCACCGGCGTAGGCAAAGTAAATGCCCCCAAAGATGACCCAAATAAACGGGTAGACGTAGCCACCGAGAAATCCTTCGATGGTGTGTAACTCTTCGAAGCCGAACAATCCTATCATATACTCCGGAAATGCTTCTTCGATAGCCTCCGCACCGTCTCGCATGGCCGGAAAGACAGCGAGGAAAAACAGTGATGTGATTACAAAGACCCCAGTCAGGATGACGGAACTCCGAACCCGATTTCGTGACTCGATACGGAGGATGGCCGTCATCACGAATCCTCCGTATACTCCTCGCTGTAATAATGTTTGAAAATGTCGTCGAGTTGGGGATTACTAATTTCGATATCGTCGATTTCATAGCTGGTCAAATGTGAAAGCAACGAGTTGTAATCCCCAGTATACGTAAACTGGATTGCGTTGTCGGTAATTTCGACGTTAATCATCTCTTCTGTCACGAACTCGCTTTCAATAACGTCCTCGCGGAGATGGAGCCAGACGTGCTTCCCGCTTCTATCGAGTAATTTCTCGATATCTTCGAGGGCGACCAACTGTCCTTCGCGGATAATGCCAACCCGATCACAGACGCGTTGAACTTCGCTGAGAATGTGTGAGGAGAAGAAAATTGTCGTTCCGGAAGCAGTCTCTTCAGCGAGAAACTGATGCAATCGGTCCTGTTTGAGAGGGTCCAGCCCGGCGGTTGGTTCATCCATAATCACTAACTCAGGGTCGTGCATAAACGCCTGGACAATACCTAGCATCCGGCGGTTTCCTGCGGAGTATGTCTCAATCTTTTTCTCCAGAGGTGGATGAAACAGTTCGAGTAACTCCTCTCGTTGTTCATCACCGCGCATCCGCGCAAAGTAATCCAGTGCTTGATTCCCAGTTAATCGCTCGTCGAAGCCAAGGTCATCAGGGAGATATCCAAGGTCAGCTTTCACTTCTGTGAGCGCTTTGCGGTTGCGGATGTCAGCACCAAGCACTGTCGCCGTACCATCTGTCGGTTTGATGAGGCCCAATAACTGCCGAATTGTCGTGGTTTTTCCCGCCCCATTTGGTCCCAGATAACCGAAGATCTCACCTTCCTCGACAGCAAGCGTTATTCCGTCGTTTGCACTGACATCCCCGTAGCGTTTGGTGAGGTTTTCCAACGAGATAGCAGCCATAGTTGAACACACAGTCAACTACGATATAATAGTACGCCCCTGCTCTCACTCGCTGTGTTCTTCGGTATGAATACGCCGACCAGTCAGCTCTTTTGCATCCATCCGATACAACCGAATGTCAAGAGTTGAACGTGATGGTGCCCACATTTCGAAGAGCGGACGACTCGTCTCTCCCAGATTTGCCACGACTTCCGGTGTAATGTCCTCTTCACGTATTTCATCGGGTTGTCCCTTGGCCATGACGCTCACATACAACGGGTCCTCCTCGATATATGACACAAGGACACATTCGGGAAAGTCTGGAAGGAACTCCCGCTTCTCGCTCCCTCTGGGGAAAACATGACGGAAATAAAATCGCTCATTGTCGCGGTCGAACCGGTACGTAATTGGGACAGAGTATGGGCCCGTTGACCCTCTCATCGACATCACGGCTGTCTGGTGCTCCTCGAGGAAGTCGTATATTTCTTCATCGCTCATCTTTGCCTGTTGTGCGAGTGTCATTATTCGTTCACCTCCAGTTTGCTAAAGGCATCAGAAGCGGCAGGGCTACCGCAGAGGATGCAGCCTTTTTCTTCGAGCGCTTCTTTTGTTTCAGTCGTGATTTTCAAGTTACTGTCACATTGACTGCAGTAGAACTGGTATGTCGCATCGGCTGGTCCAGCGAATACTGGTTGGGTTGTTTCACCGACTGAAAGGACTGGTGCTGCGGATTTCTTCGAAACACATTGCGTCGTACTGCCATGGAGGAGTCGATCGAGTCGCCCACCGGTTGTCGTCCCCATGACAATCAGGTCAACATCTCGTTCCTGTGCATACTCGACAATCGTATCACACGGGTCACCAGACCGAATCTCCGTCGTGACAGCAACACCTTCTGTATCGCCCGTCTCTTTCATCTCTTTGAGCGTTGCTTTCGCTTCCCCTTCTGGGTCAGCACGTATCCGGTCACGCGTCGTGACGCCTTCTGAGAGGACAGCCAGCCCGTGGACAGTTGCGTCAAGCGAGCGAGCTAAGCCAAGTGCATGGTCAGCTGCTCGCTGTCCGAGTTCACTCCCGTCTGTGGCAATCAGGATGTCTCGATACATGCCTGCTACTATGTACCACAGCCCCATGTGTTGGACCCTGTTATATACTGTAATTTATATTAGTCCTCTATTGAGGTGGGAAAATGGCAACAGAACGAATATAACACTACTTTTCAGGCGTCTATATCGATTTGTAGTTACCCTGATAGCTCGACGCCAAGTGCCGACAGCAACGCGCTCTGGGCTTGAATCCGTTCGCCAGCAAGGAATTCAACTCGACCGCTTCGAGCCCCGCGGGAATCGAGCGCGGCTTTCGGAGCGGAGTTGCGCGCTTTGTCAACAATCGCCGCGACGTCGATACTGACATCCCCACGGATGTAGGCTTCATCTTCATCGATACCGACTATCGCCACGACGTTCTGGCTGTTTCGACGATAGAGTTCATCGAGCAACAGCTCAGTCGGTGGGAACTCAAATCGGTGGGTATAGCTCGCGGTATCGAGGACGAGCACAGTTCCAGCGTCCGTCTCGTGCTCTTCGAGGTGTGCTTCGGCAGTCTCGGTTGCAGTATTCATTCGCTTTTGGAACTGCTCGCTGATATGTTCCGCCAGGCCGACATCCGACTCATCAGCAAAGAGCAGGTCGATAATCAGCTCTCGCTTGTCCTGATAGGATTGGTAGTGCGCTTCGAGTGCAACGGCTTCACGAAGTGCACGAACTGCGGACTGGTCGTACCCTGCGTCTGTCGCAAGTTCGTCGTAGGTCTCCGGAACGTTGTCCCAGAAACTCACTGCTGGCAGATGCAGCAATTCATCACGGACATCCTCGTTGACATGGGCGGCAACGGTAGTCGCCAGCACTGTTGTGGTTGTTACGCCGGCTTTCTCTGGCGCGACTGCCACGTCGACGGCCTCCGTTACCTCCGGTGCAACCGGTTGGTCATCGACAAGCACCCGGCGCGCACCGTAAACATTCAGGAGGTCATAGCCGTCAACCGACTCCGCGGAGCCACCAACAGAAACGAAGACAAAGAGTGGGACCTGTTCGTCGTGGCGGTCTTTGGCTGAGAGCATCATCGTCACGTCTCGTGTCGCGTCATTCATGTCGTACACTGAGCCTTCAACCGGACGACGTTCGAAGTAATGATACTCCGCATCAGGGTCCTGATGCTGGTCACGAATGAGCGGAAGGGTCGCTCGTTCAAGTGCCGCACTTGAAACATATCCATCTGCAGTCGCACCGTGGCGAACAACGATTGGACGCCCTTCGATCACCGCTCGTCGGATGGCTGTCGCCGCATCGCGAAGTTCGGCTGAGAGTCCTTCGACAACGTCATCCGCCGCGATTGGCTCAACCTCATCAGGACGGGCACGGTTTCGCAGTGCCGTTGCCATCCGCTCGGTGACGGCTTCAGCCTGGTCTTCTTCGAGTACGACGAGTGCCTCGGTTTCTACCTGTAAGTCACCGCGCCGTCGTTCTACTTCACCTTCCAGTCTGACAACGTCTCCTTCGCCAATTTCTGGATAGGCACGCACGCCGGCTTCTTCGAATGCTGCACATTCGACCGTTCCCGTTTCATCACGCAATTTGAAGACTGTCGGTCCGCTCGTCTGACGCGCGCTTGTGAGTTCACCTTCGAGACGAACGAGTTCGCCAACCTGGTCCGCTAATTCGGAAACAGTCGTCGAGAGTGGTTCACGTGGCTCTGTCTCCGTCTCAGATTCCGTGGTCTGGTCTGGTTCAGAATGCGATTCCGGTGCAGCTTCCGCCGTTTCGGATTCTGCTGTATCTGATTGTGAGTCGCTTGGGCTTGCTGACTGTCGAACTGCTCCCGAGGAGTCATCGTCATCGTTAGTCACCTCCTCCGGGAGTCGCTCTTCGTCGGCGCTCGGGTCGTCAATCAATGCACCTCTGAAACGGCTTTTTTCCTGTCGGATTGACCACCCCAGGTCGATATTCCCGTTGTCACGCACGCTCTTTACTTTGACATACACCGTATCGCCGGAATCCAGGTCAACGCTCTCAAGGCGTTTGTCCAGCTCGCTTTTGTGCAAGAGTCCGGTTACGTGGTCGCCAATATCGACGAAGATACCAAACTCGGCAAATCCGTCGACCGTTCCGCGGTAGTATCGGTTCGGGGTGAGTTGGTCGGGTTTCGTTCCTTCGAATTCGAATACAACGTCCTCTTCGTGAAGGTCACAGACACGGCCATCCGTAGATGCGCCGCAAATGATACACGTACTCATTTACTCGTGAATACATTCCCGTCCTAAAACGATTGTCGAATTACGCGCGAGCGTGAGCACCGACATCACACCGGTCGCAATCCTGCCACTACAACCTGTCCCCCTGTCACAGACAGAAGGTATGGAACCTTTACAGTCAGTTTCCGAGCGAATCTTCGAGCAGCGTCGGAACCGATTCAAGGGCATCATCAAGCGCAGCAGCGTCAGGACCACCACCCTGTGCAAAATCTGGCGGACCGCCACCGCCGCCACCGACACGTTCTGCGAGTTCGCCGACTAACTGTCCCGCGTTGAGGTCAATTCCGTCCGGCACAGCCACTACGAACTGTGCGCCATCTACACCGGACCCGATAACGGCGACATTGCCTTCCTCGACGAGCGCGTTTGCTGTCGCACGCAGTTCGTCCATATCCCCGTCAAGCCGCTGGACAACTGCTGTCACTTCACCGATTTCAACTTCTTCGCCACCGCTGCCACCGCTGGCTCGTACTGATGCCAGTTCTTCCTTTAGTTCGTCAATTCGCTTGCCGCGTGCTTTCCATTCCTCGAAAAAGCGCTCAGCAGTCTCCGGTACTTCCGGCGGACTTACATCGAGAATATCCGCTGTTTTTGTGAGTGTCGCTTCCGTCTGTTGCATCGATTCGATAGCTGCATCCCCTGCAGCGAACGTAAACCGAACGACCCCGTCTTGAATGCGCTCCGTACTCAACACGTTGATTGCCCCAACATCCCCGGTTGAGCTGACATGTGTCCCACCGCAGGCCTGTGTATCCTCCTCTGCGTGAATCAACCGAATCTGTTCGCCGCTCGGGATACCACCCTGATAGATATCGAAGCCGTAGGTTTCCTCTGCTTCGTTTCGGTCAAGCCACTCTTGTGTGACTGAGGCGTTTTTCATCACCAGCTCGTTTGCCTTGTGCTCTATCTCACGCACCTCTTTATCAGTTACCGACTGAAAGTGTTTGAGGTCGATTCGTGCGCTGTCTGTTGCTTTTTGTGCGCCAGCCTGCCTGATGTGCTCGCCAAGAACAGCGCGAGCAGCATGACCGACCAAGTGTGTTGCCGTGTGATGGCGCATGAGTCGTTTGCGACGCGTTGTATCTAGTTGCCCACGCACGAACTCACCTTTGCCCGGGTCCGCCGATGTCCGATGGACCACAACGTCCCCAACAAGTTGGACGTCCAGAACATCCGCCGTCACATCATCTGTTGCGAGCGTCCCGTGGTCTGCGGGTTGTCCACCACCCTCAGGATAGAACATCGTCTGGTCAAGTACGACATCGTAGCCGTCCTCGCGCTCAAAGACCTCAAGCACCATCGCCTCGAAAGAAAACCGCTGCTGGTCGTCGTAGTAGAGTCTGTCCGTCTCAGGGAGCTCTGAGAACTCCGCTTCGGCCTGTTCCTCAGTCTCGGTCTCCTCCTCATCTGTCTCGTCTTCGTGTTGTGCGGCTACCAGTGAGTAGAAATCATCAGGGATATCGACCGTAGCGCCATATTCGGTCGCTATCTCTTCAACCATATCAGGCTGGAGGCCGTGTGAATCATACAGTTCGATGAGCGTTTCTGTCGGAATTGGCTCACCGGATGCAGCGTGCTCCTGAGCCAATGATTCGACACGACGACCACCTCGTTCAAGCGTCTCCCGATACTTTTCGACTTCCGTCCGAACGACCTCTCGAATTGTATCGCGGTTCTCGTATCCCAATCGTTGGGCCTGCATATCGACGAGTTCGTCAAGTGGGGCATCGACGCCGACTGTGTCACAGAGACGTTTCGTCCGTCGAAGCACCATCCGTGCAAGATAGCCCGTTCCGACGTTCGACGGTACAATTTCGTCGCCAAACATGTAGGCAAGCGTTCGCGAGTGGTCGGCAATGGCGTAAATTTGCTCTAGCGGTTCGAGTAGGGTTCGTAGTTCATCAGTATCGACGCCAAGTTCTGCGGCAATCTCTCCACGAGCGGCTTCGACATCGTCAACATCGTCGATATCGAGGTTTCCGGAGAGGCGAGCAGCATCGTTGACGAGCTCCTCTTGTTCAGCACTCAATGAGATATCTGCATTATCGCGCAGGAAGGTAATCATCTCCGGGTAGACTGCCTCATACACTGTTGGCGTTCCCTGGCTAATCCACGTCCAGCGTTCGAGACCATAGCCGGTATCGACGACATACGTATCCATCTCGCTGTACCGGTTTCCATCCTTGAGGAGATAGTCACCGTCAGAGTCCTGTTCGAGCGACATAAAGACAAGAGTCGCCAGCTCGAGCCCCCGATAAATCACTTCGATGGCTGGACCGGCATTTCCGCCGCCCACCCACGGGTCCTCGATATATGTGACCTGCTCGATATCCGCACCGAGTTCATCGAGCAACTGTTCGCAGTACTCGACGGTTTCGCTTTTCCAGTAGACCTCGCCTTCATAGGCGTATCCCTCGGCATCCTCACGGGCGTTGAACGCGTGATGGGCCATCATCTCGAAGGCCATCGTATGCCGGCCAGTTTTCCCGACGTTATCGATATCCTGCATCCGGATGCAGG
>LKNH01000055.1 GCA_001564135.1 Halobacteriaceae archaeon Tc-Br11_E2g27
GACCCCGACGACTATCTTTCACTCGGGGCGGAAATCATCGATGAAGCAGGTGATGAGGTAGAACTCGACGGCAGTCACCACGGGCTCGAGGTCGACTTCGCTGACGGTGCCTCTGAGGAGTATCTCAGCCTCGATGAGCACGGTGACCACGTCCACGTCATTGGTGAAGCAGAGGGAGAGACGGAGATTCTGTTCCGGTGGGTCCACGACGGACATACTGAATACGAGACGCCGCCGCTGGCAGTCGATGTAGACCACGACCACGGCCACGAAAACGGCCACGACGAGGGTCATGATAACGGCGAAGTAGAAACCTTTGAAATTCTCGACCGAAACGAGGACGAGGAGGTCACGGCGTACCTTCACGGCGACCACTGGGACGGGGAACTGCCAGAGGTTGAGGAAGGAGAGCATCTCTCACTCGGAGCTTATATCGAGGACGACCACGGTGATGAAATCGAACTCGACGGTGACCACTACGAACTCCGCGTCGATTACGGCAACCACGCCCACGAAGACGTGGTGAGCTTCGATTACCATGGCGACCACGTCCACATTATCGGTGAGGAAGAAGGTCACACTGATGTGGTCTTCCAGCTCTATCACGACGACCACGTCGACTACGAAACCCCAGCAATCGAAGTTGAGGTTGGCCACGGCCACGACGAGGGTCATGATAACGGTGAAGTAGAAACCTTTGAAATTCTCGACCGAAACGAGGATGAGGAAGTCACGGCGTACCTTCACGGCGACCACTGGCACGGCGCACTGCCAGAAGTTGAGGAAGGAGAGCATCTCTCACTCGGAGCTTATATCGAGGACGACCACGGTGATGAAATCGAACTCGATGGAGACCATTACGAACTCCGCGTCGATTACGGTGACCACGCACACGAAGATGTCGTGAGTTTCGATTATCATGGCGACCACGTCCACATTATCGGTGAAGAAGAAGGACACACCGACGTTGTATTTGAGCTATATCACGACGGTCATACTGAGTACACCTCGCCAGCAACCGAGGTTAGCGTCGAACACGGTCACGAGCACGATGACCATGGTCACGGCTACGAAGATGACGTCGAGCACGCGTGTCTGCACTTCGATGACCACCACACCGGAATCGACGAAGCCGAACCGCTCGATGGTGGCGAGAGCCAGGATGACCCTGCTGTCGTCGCTGAGACACACAATACATACAACGTTTCCTTCGAGGGTGACAGCACCTACGTGATGTTCGATGTGGCAGAATACGGCGGTGGCGAGGAGTTCATGTTCCTGTCCGAAGAGGGGCAGGTGGAGGCTATCGTGGGCGAGAAAGTCGAAGAGGGTCACGATATCGAAGACGGAACGTGCGAATACGTCGATATGTGGGCCGTCATCGAACCAGACAACGACGAAATCGTCATTCGCCTTTCCCCTGCAAACGGGGACTCGGATAGCTACTGAATCTCGTCCCAGTAGTTATTAACTTAATACAATAACATAATAACCCTTTTTAGTTGGTGGGCGTAATATAACATATGAACCTTTCACGTCGGTCCGTACTTGCTGGTATTGGAGCAGGAACGGTCGGTGCACTAGCTGGCTGTCTCGGTGGCGAGAATACCGACGCCGATGGCTATACAGCCTTCTTTTCGCTGTATGACTGGGCAAACGAAATAGGTGGTGAGGAACTCTCGTTCGAAGACCCGGTTGGAACCGGTCGGATGGGTCATGGCTGGAGTCCAGACGGGAGCCTGACGACTGACGTCGCATCCACGGATATTTTCATCTATCTCGATACAACTGAGTTCACATGGGCACAGGACCTTGCCACGGAACTGCAGGCGGATTACGATAACATCACAGTCATTGACGCACTCGATGGTCTCGAACCATACTTTATCGCTTTCGATGAAGATGACGAAGAAAACGGTGATGAGGGGATACCGGCACCGGATTACAACACCGAATTCGAGCCGGAAGACCTCGGACTCGATGATTTCGATATCTGGGACCTCAGAGAGGAACAACAGCTTGGCTACTGGCACAACGACCACTGGCACGGTGGCGTCCCTGAGGTTCCACTTGGTTCGTTCGTCCCTGTCGCCATTACTATCGAAGATCGAGACCAGCGTGTCGTCCCGCTCGGCAGAGACCATCGCTTCTGGATGGATGCACGCCTTGCTGATGATTCCGAGGACGGGATTGTCCGAATCGAATCACAGGGCGACCATATTGAGTTTCACGGCGAATCTGAAGGGGAAGCAGAAATTATCTTCGAGATTTACGACGGCGACGAGTTGATATACGACACGGAAAACGACCCGGATACAGTCACTGTAAGCGAGGATGTCGACGCTGACTTCGAGTTTTTCGACCCACACCTCTGGGTCGACCCTATCCACGCACAGCGGATGGTTGATACTATTACTGAAGGGCTCGTTTCCTACGACCCTGACAACGAAGCTGTGTACCAAGAGAACGCGGAGGCGTACAAAGAACGGATGGATGACGTACACGACCAGATCGAGGAGGTCGTCTCTGATGCCGAACTTGATGTTGCAGTCTTCGCCGGCCATGATTCCTACCAGTATCTAGAACGACGCTACAATTTCCAGCTTGCCACGCCGACAGGTGTAACACCCGATGCAGTGGAATCTTTTGACGATATCAGCAACCTCGCCGAGGTCATCGAAGAGCACGACATTGATACCGTTCTCTACGACCCTTTCGAAGCGGCAAACCCCGGCGAGGATTACCCGCAGATGGTCGATGTATTGTTCGACGAAACTGATATTGAAGAGGCCGAGCCGTTGAGTCCGGTCGAAGGGGTTACTGAAGAATGGGCGGATAATGACTGGGGTTGGGTCGACCAGATGGAGAATGTGAATATTCCATCCCTGAAAAAAGCCCTCAAAGCCGACTAAGGGCGACGACTCGGTTTCCCGCTTACGTGTTTTGTTATTAACGGAATAGGATTGAATAATAACTCTTTTTACCGTCAGTATCTTGGCTCCGCTAGAGACTACCGTGAGCACAGTAATTGACATCCAGAATCTCTCCTATTCGTACGGTAATACGCTTGCGCTGGAGGACATTTCACTCACTGTCGACGAGGGGAGCTTTTTGGGGCTTATTGGGCCGAACGGCTCCGGAAAGACCACGCTCTTGCATCTGATGATCGGTTTGAAACGACCGGATGAGGGGACCGTGACACTGTTTGGTGAACCGGCACACGCGTTTGAAGAAGGAGAGCGAATTGGCTACGTGTCACAGCGCGCGACAGACCGCGGCGAGAGTATGCCGGTTTCAGTTCGTGAGACTGTTTTGATGGGACGCTTTCCACATGTCGGCCACCGACGAATCAGCGACGAAGACCACGTTATCGTCGACGAGGCACTGGAGCGTGTCGGTATAACTGACCTTGAGGACCGCGCGATTTCGGCACTCTCTGGTGGGCAACGCCAGCGTACCTTCATCGCCCGTGCACTCGCAAGCGAAGCGGACCTTCTGGCACTGGATGAGCCAACTGTCGGTGTCGATGCTGAATCACGGACTGAATTTTACGATATGCTGGATGAACTCAACCAGGAAGGCATCACTATCTTACTCATCGAACACGATGTCGATATTTTGACGGAACATGTGGACAAGGTTGCCTGTCTCAACCAGCGCCTGTTCCATCATGGCGATACGGTGTCGTTTCTCGAGAGTGATGCAATTGCTGAGGCGTACGGGCCAACGAGCCGCGTCATCGCCCACGACCACCCATGATGTCGGTACGAAACGTCCTTCAGGGAATCAGTCTCCTCGGGATTGCTATTCTTGCAGCCCTCTCACTCCTCTTTATATCTGCTGACTGGCTTAGACATCTGGGTGGGCCGCTCGGGTCGTTCGGCACCGACCTTTTTGCAGCAATCCTCAGTGGCGGGGAGTGGGTCGATGATACCGTCGGAACAAGAGTGTTCCAGCATGCGTTCACCTGGCGTTCTGTTTCAACTGGCATACTAATCGGCATTGTCGGTCCACTTGTCGGGACGTTCCTCGTTCATCGCCAGATGGCTCTCATTGGTGAAACGCTTGCACATACCGCGTTTGCTGGTGTCGCCGTGGGGGTCCTTTTAGCTGGTTTGACCCCGCTTTCGGGGTCCAGTGACGAGCTCGTGTTTATCGCGCTCATCGTGAGTGCAGTGGCTGCACTCGGGCTGCAGTGGCTAACTGCTCATACTGATTCATACGGGGATGTTCCGATTGCCATCGTCCTCACTGGGAGCTTTGCCGTGGGGACGCTGCTTATCTCGTGGGGCCGTGACATTAGCCCAATCCCTATTGAAATTGAGGATTTTCTCTTTGGGAGCCTTGCAATTGTTACGCCTGAAGGAACGCGCTTGGTTGCCGTCCTCACCGTTGTTGTCGTCGGGCTCGTAGTTGTAAATTACAAGCAGTTCCTGTTCATTACGTTTGACGAGCAGGCAGCACAGGTTGCCCGACTGAACGTCAGTGGTTACAACTCGCTATTGATTGTGATGACCGCAGTCGTTGTCGTCGGTGCAATGCAAATCCTGGGTGTTATTCTGGTTGCAGGATTGCTTGTTATCCCTGCTGCCGCCGCGTCACAGCTGGGGAAAAGTTTTCGCGAGACATTGGTTCTTTCGGTGATTTTCGGCCAACTATCGGTCCTCCTTGGACTGGCGTTCGCGGTTAGTGTTGACCTCCCTCCTGGCGGCGCAATTATCGTTGCTGCAATCATTATTTATCTGATTGCAATTACCGTCTCAGACCGGGCAATTGGACAGATTTCGGTCCACTGAGTGGTATACATCGACACTGGTTCATCAGGCTACCAACACTCCAGTGGATTCTGTGTGATTTCAACGCTACTAATCTCTATAAATAAGATAATAACTTTTAACAACTTAGATATTTATTTTACTAATACTCCATACGCACTCCCACATGAGTTTGCTCCCACTAACTGACAGCATCGAGTCAACCTACCGTGGCACTCAGCAGTGGCTTCGCTCAATCCGCCCGACCATAGTCGCCGGTGTTGGCGGCACGATATTGCTGGTGATTTGTGCGATGAACTTTGTTTTATTGTACTGGTTGCAAAGTCAGGGGATAGCCACAGAAACGTATTCACAGTTTCTGGCAACCGGAGCAGACATCGATCACTGGCTTGGGACCAATATGTTCCAACACCCTGTTTTCTGGCACGCATTTTCTTCCGCAATATTTGCAGGGTGTACAATTCCACTGGTGGGGACGTTTCTGGTACATCGTGAGCAGGCACTACTTGGTGAAACACTCGCCCATACGGCGTTTGCGGGTGTTGCAGTCGGCGTGATTGTAGTCGGAATGACCGGAATTTCGATGCCACTGGAACTATTCGCACTCGTCATTGCCATCGCCGGGGCAATTTGCATCGAGTGGTTTCGAAACAGCACACAAAGTTACGGTGATGTACCGCTCGCTATTGGATTGGTTGGGAGCTTTGCCGTTGGCACGCTCCTCATTACGTATGGACAGGACCGGATGCCCCTCTCGGTCGATATCGAGGGATATCTCTTCGGGAGTGTTTCTGTTGTGACGGCTCCGGGAGCACGGCTGCTGGCGCTTATCACTGTGTTGGTGTTTGCAACCGTCGCGTTGCTGTACAAACAACTGTTGTATATTACGTTCGACACATCTGGTGCGCGGGCCGCTCGACTTCCTGTCTCACGTTACAATACCATGTTGATGATACTCGCTGCAATCGTTGTCGTCGGCGGGTTACAGCTACTCGGCGTGATTTTAGTCGCTGGTTTACTTGTTATTCCCGCTGCAACCGCGACCATACTTGCTTCTCACTTCAAACAACTTCTCGTCTACACTGTCCTGTTGGGACAGTTTTCAGTCGTCACTGGTTTCCTCATTGCACACCAACTCAGTCATCCGTCTGGCGCGACCATCGTCTCCGTTGCTATCGCCTTATATATTGCAACTCTCACCATTTCGGATTAAGCCGACCATGGGCCTGGATGCAATTTGAACGCATGAACCACGAGAAGACGACGCCACTCGCTGCTCGCTCGTAGCGTCCACTCCCGATGGTCGTTTCCGACAGTTCGCGATGACCCTACGGGAGCGGATTTTCAGCCTTGTCACTCCTGAATTATGTTTTGAGAGAATTTGCGAGGGAAGACCGTTCCGCAGGTCTTCCGCACACTTTGCCCGTTCGGGCGCAGTGCGAGGGATGCGATTTGAACGCATGAACCCCTACGGGAACGGATCTTGAGTCCGTCGCCGTTGGCCTAGCTTGGCTACCCTCGCACACTGGCTGTTCCGTTGCAGGGCACTATCCTGCAATGGGTCTTTGCCCGTCCGATTATATAGGTCGTACGACTTCCGGACGACCGCCCTGACTATCCGGCGCTATTTTCGAGCGACTTCGTGCCGACCGAACCCGTACCGCAGTCGGTTAGCAAGTCGTCGAGAGAATCGGTCGTCAGCCCGCGACCCAAACCGTTCACCGAGCGATTGGTAGATGAGTGGAACCGGAACTTCCTGTTCGAGCGCCTCCTGTACTGTCCAGGTTCCCGTCGAGCCACCAGCAATATAGTCATCAACGTCTCCAAGGTCGGTTCCTTCCTCGCGGAACGCCTCCTCACAGAGTTCGAGTAGCCACGACCGGATGACTGCCCCGTTATTCCACGTCTGTGCGACGGATTCGAGGTCGAGGTCGTATCGTCCCTCATGCAACAACTCGAATCCTTCCCCGTAGGCCTGCATAAGTGCATACTCGACGCCGTTGTGGACCATCTTGACGTAATGGCCGGCGCCGTTTGGACCCATCCGTGCATGTCCATCCGGGCCGGTGGCGACTGCATCGAACACTGGCGTACACTCCTCGTAGGCCCACTCCGGCCCACCAATCATCAGCGAAAAGCCCAGTTCCGCACCGGCAGGCCCGCCGCTCGTTCCACAATCAAGGTATGCTGCGTCAACACTCTCGGCCCGACGAACGGATTCCTCGAAGTGTGAGTTTCCGCCATCGATAATGATATCATCCGTACCGAGAACTGCTGACAGTTCATCAAGCGCCGCATCGATTGGGTCGCCTGCCGGAACCATCAACCAGAGTCGTTTCTCTTCTCCGAGTTTCTCAACAACATCAGGAATTGACTCTGCGGGTGTTGCACCCGCTGCGCTGGCACTCTCTACTGCATCTTCATCGATATCAAACGCGACAATATCATGACCGGCAGCGAGCGTCCGGTCGACAACAATCTGACCCATTCGCCCGAGTCCGATAACTCCAAGTTCCATATCGTGGACTCGTCGGGCCGGAAGGTAGTAATTGTGATTTTCCACCGAACGCTAACAACAATCGCGGAAAATTACGACTCTAGTTCGATCTTCTGAGCGTCAGCCTCGTCGTATTTTTCTCTGAACTCCGAAATGAGTTGGCCCATCTTCGCGTACCAGTCGTTGAGTACGCGCTGCATATCATCGGCAATCTCATCCGGGTCAGTTGGATAATAGACGTGGTAATAGCCGCCCTCGTCGTAGTTGATTTGTTCTTTCTGGATGAATCCTGTCTGCATCAAGCGCTGGATGGACCGATAGACTGTCGAGCGCTCGCGGTCAACTTCTTCGGCAACGTCATCGACGGTGAGCGGGTCGGAGCTTTTTACGAGCACCTGAAAACAATGTTTGTCGAGTTGCTTGAGGCCGTGAAAACACTCAAGCAACCCCTCACACGCCATATCCTGGCGTAACATCTCGTTCATTGCGTCTGGCATACAGTACCGTTAGACCCGCAAGAGTATAAGATTGTGCACAGTTTGTACAACACTGTGTCATAGCATCTGTCCACACGCTATTCAGAGCGATTCACGAATCGGTTGATTCGTTTTGAGACTCGTTCAGGAGTGGTGATTCCGATTCGTTTCGTGATTCGTTTATAGAAACATCGGTTGTTTCATTTGTTGACTCGTTTCCTGTTCCGGCCGAACTCGATGTCTCACCTTCACAGTCGCAGCTAATGTCGACGGTTCGGTCCTGAGCCACGAGGTCCAGGCCGTTTCCAGTGACTTGCACAGTAAACGTCACCGTTGTCTCAGCATCGCTAGATGGTGGGCATTCAACATCTACTGTCACATCACCGGACTTACCGACAGCGAGGCTCTTGGGAACCTGAAGGTTGCTAATAGATGGTACGTCTGCAGAGGAGTCGTACCCAACATCGATATCGGTTATCTCGGTCGTGAGTTGATTCGTCAACTCGACAAGCGTCACTGTCCCTTGACAGACGACGCTCAGGTCTTTGTTCTGGTCTTTGTAAACTAACCGTAGATACGCATCTTCATCTCCGACGGTTTCGACCGTTACTTTTCGCTGTGATTCGCTCTGTGAAAACGCCCCACTGGCGAGTAGACTGCTTCCCCCCGCTGCGGTCACAAGGCTACCGAGCAAAAACGCTCTCCGTCTCATCCTCTCACCTCGAACAGTGTCTCAATCGCCTGTTTGTTGCGCCAGTTGTGTACCGTATGAATTGCTCCAGCAAGCGCAAACATCACGAGCACAATCCAGATGAGCAGGCTGGCAGTAAGCCAGTCAAACGGATAGATGCTCTGTTGGCTCACCGTTGCGAGCACGCCACCGACACCGGTGAGTCCAAGATAGAGCGAACTCCAGGAGATATCGTTTCCTGGGTCGTACTCCAAATACAACCGGGCGTATTCGGCTTCCTCGTTCACCGTGATTGTACCGCCGTCGCTATCATACTCAATCAGACCGACAGCGTCCAACTTCGGCAGGTGGACCTGGTGAAGTGCTGAGTATACCCGCATTCGTTCATCCGATGGCAACTCAGTGATTTCCCTGTCATATTGCCAGGCGGTCACGTAATCAACCACCTCTCCGAGTTTGACAGGTCCGTCTTGTTGTTGGAGATAGTACAATGCACACCGCCGACGCTCATGACTGAGCACGTCGAATAGCTCGCTGCGTGAAAGCTGGTCAGTGATGGCTCCTAACCCAATATCCGACGTGGGTTGGTTCGGTACTGCCGTTTCTGTATATTTTGTTCCCATAGTTATCACTCGTAAATCACACTGGCCGGTTGGTCTGTGGATTCAATCACTATGTTCTACACCAACCTGTTGCCACTTTGCTAATGCTCTTTTACCAGCGACCGTCGCTCAGTATACAGATACATACCATTCGATTACACGAACTGGCTGTTGATAGACTCAGTGTACAAGAGCGTATCCACTCCCTGCGACCAGTAAGCGTGTCGGTACTGTGTGTTTGTTTTCGTCACACATGCCTGCATTGTGAACTGGGAGGAAACCAGAAGGAGATAGATTGTCTGTAGATTGTCACAGACACACATAGAGCGCACCTCAAAATCATCCAGCGGCGTATAACCAAACCGGTCTCTTTCGTTGTCAGTGATACGGTGTGTCGGCCGACCGGCCGCACACGCGAACTAGCTATGGATAGACGAACATTCTTACTCGGCGCGGGAAGTGCGACAATCGGTGGAACGGCACTGCTCGGCTCAGGTGCCTTCACCCGAGCGCAGTCTCAGCGCCGTATGAAAATCGACGTAGCGGACGATTGGGAGGCCTATCTCGGACTCGATGGCTGTCCGAACTCGCCGAACCGCAGTTACACGACCTTCGACAAGAACGGCCACCTCGCAATCGAAATGTCAGACAAAAATCCGACGGATGCCGGTGGGATTGGCGTTAACTCCAACTCCCGGACCTTCTTTGATGATGTCTTTCAGATATGTAACAACGGCAAACAACCAATCAGTGTCTGGATTTCAGATGACGGGCGCTGGCCGATGTACAACGACGAACGCCGTGTTGAGTTTTACACCGGCCCAAGTAAAGGGGCTGACAGGCTTGACCAGTTGGATTCGATTATCGGAACGCCGAACCAGCGACTCCTCCAGACTGGGGAGTGTCTCTGTGTCGGCATTGCGACTGTCACCAAAGACCTCGGCAGCACTGAGCAACTACTCTCGGATATCGACGATAAAATCGTCATCTACGGCGATTCCGACCGAAAGCTGGCCAAGGGACCAGTCACGAATCAAGATCAGCGGACGACACACAAAACGCTGCAGAAGGCGATCGATAAGGCCAGGAAGAAAGACACAATCAAAGTGTTCGAAAATCAGAGCAAGCACATCACGATCGACAAACCACTGAACGTTGTCGGAGTCGATGACCCGCTGCTTGCAAACGGCGTCACTATTGAATCGGATTACGTTCGACTCTCTGGGTTCCGAATTGAGGCGTTCAACCAGGCACAGGGTGTGGTCATCGACGGGTCACACGTCGAAGTATCGAACAACGCTATCGAATCGACCGCAGAGAACGTCATCACGGCTGATACAGATGGCGGTTACGAAGGAATCACTGTCCGTGATAACGACTTACACGTCACTGGTTCGGACACTCAGCAGGTGCATATCCACGGCGGGCTGGAGGATGATGACCTGACCAATCCATCACGGAACGTGGATATTGTCGCCAATCGGTTTACTGCGGATGGTCTGGGTAATGGTGTCTCCCTTCGGCTTGAGACCGATGCGGGTCGGTTCACTCGCAATCGCTTCGACGACCCGGAGACTGACCTCGGTCACGTCCAACTGTTCGGGCCAAACCATGAGGTGGCAGACAACGAATTCTTCGGTGAATCGCTCTTGGGAGACGCGTTCTATCTTGCTGACCCGCGGAGCCAGTATGACCTGACTCACGTGCTGAACCTGAACGAGTTCGACCCGTCTGCGGAAATTGTCGACAACGAAATCAGGCCAGAGTAGTCGCCGTCTCACCAAAATCAATCCGTATCTACTCCTTTTTCGACCGATTTAGCCTTTTATTGTAATCTATAGAGTTGCCGTAGTGTGCTTGTTGTAGATGGCTATCGTTCCAAAACCATTCCTATGGAATTGGCCCGATTTGGGGTCCAGTTACTAACAAAGTTGGTAGCCCTTGGAGTGTCTTCTGAAGCCGTCAGCCCACGCGTGCGTGGTCAATAACATCAACCACTGGCAGTGGGCAGGACGGTCACTACAAACCATGAGACGACGTAACTTCCTGCTTGGCGTCAGTGGAACAGCAATCGGTGGGAGTGCCCTCCTCGGTTCAGGCGCTTTCACCCGTATTGAATCGCAACGACGGGCGAAAATCGAAGTGGCAGCTGACCCGGATGCATATCTGGGGTTGGATGGCTGTCCGGACTCGCCGAACAGTAGCTATACAGAAATCGACGAGAACGGGCACCTTGCCATCGAAATGTCACCGGAGAACCCGACCGAAGGCGGTGGTCAGGGTATCAACTCGGATTCGTTCACGTACTTCGATAACGTCTTCCAGGTCTGTAATCAGGGGAAAGAGAAAGTCGGCATCTGGATAGATGGTTTTAAAACGCTCGACCTTGACTCCGAGTACGATGACGAACCCACGGTTGAGTTCTATCTCGATGGCGACCCTGACGATTCATTAGTCGGTGAAGAGAACGCATTTCCGCTTGGCGTAGGACAGTGTGTCTGTGTCGGTATTCGAACAGTTTCGAAAGGTCTTGAGGAAGGTGACCAGCTCATCAAGGATGATGAAATTGTCATCAACGCTGATGTCGATAACCTTGGTGA
>LKNH01000056.1 GCA_001564135.1 Halobacteriaceae archaeon Tc-Br11_E2g27
AGTATCGTACTGGTTTGCCAACTGTTGGTCCCGGGTGACCAGCGTCCGGTCGTGTTCGTCGGCATACGCTATCAGAGCATCATCCGCTTCGATATCTTCATCAAGTGCATAGACGGTATCGTAGTTACACATCCGCAGATACGAACGAAGGCCGCCGAGCATCACATCGAGCAACAAGCGGTCCTGCTTGGCAGTCATGAAAAAACGCGAGATAGTTATTCGACGTTGACTGATTCATCCAGCGACGGCGCGGAACTCCCCAGTTCCTCATCGATTTCAGCGTCGGCCATCTTTTCAACAAGAGCCTCGACAACTTCATCGCGCATTCCGGGGACAAACCGGATGGAACCAACGACGAGGTGACCGCCGCCACTCACACCCGCACCAGGGAACGCATCTTGCAGTTCCGTGACCATCTCGGGGATATCCAATCGAACGCCATCAGACCGCAAGACGGCGAAATCAGGTCCGAAGCCGATGGTAATCACGGGATCGCCCGTCTCCTCGACTTTCGTGTCGTGGACTTTACCGGTAGTCTTGCCGGGAGCAGGGTAGGTAAACCGCTTGGCGTGGTGTTCGACATCCAGTCGGTAGAGTTGTGCACCATTTTCCAGTTCCTCATGCGTGACATGCTGGAGGGCAGCGTCAAGCTGGGCGTTCACGTCACGCTCTGCGCGCTCGGTCAGCAACGAGACGACTCTCTCGTGGCGCTCACGGTCGTCGCAGTTGACGCCGATAACGTCGTTGATGAACTCCCGGCCGTCGCGGTAGCGCAGCCAGTAGGTTGCATAATCGAGGGCTTCGCCGATATCAAGCAGTTGTGACTCGTCGTAGCCAGCCTCGCTTGCGAGGGCAAGATACTGGTCCATCGCATCAGCATCCGAACGGTCAGCAAGTCCAGCCACTGCGGGAACATGTCGAAGCTCATCGGTAATGTCCGGCGCAATCATCCGCGCAATCTCGACACACATCATCCCGGTTGTAATCCGGTAATCCTCGTCATGAAGATACGGGTTGACGTGCTGTTCGACGAGACCGTCAAGTGCACCTGGGTCAGGGTGGTGATGGTCAACAACCAAAATTGGGACGTCGTAATGTTCGAGGTTCCGATAAGCAGGCGTATCCTCCTCGGTCGAACCGTTATCGAACATCAAAAAGAGGGGGAGTTTCTGTCCGTGTCGGTCGCGGTTTTCGAGTGCGTAGTTGAGGTCGCGGGTAACATCTTCGAGTTCATAATACGGCGCTTTGCTCGGGAGACGCTGTAACAGATGGCGTGGCGCTTCGGGGTCGGCCCACGTCTCGGCGATAAACTGCTCCAGTGCGTACTGAACTGGGACGCTGGCACAGAGCCCATCACCATCAGCATGGTGGCGAATCCGGATTGGACGACCGGAAAGCACTGTCTCGCGTAGCCGGCGAGTCACGTTTTCGAGATCTTCCCACAGCTTTTCGAAGGCAGGCCAGTCGATGAGCGGGTCAACTGCGGCCGGTTCGATGAGTCTCTGTGTGTCCTCCTGCAGTTGGTCGGAAACGCGCTCTGCGTCTGCGCCATCGAGTCGTTCGAGGGTGTCAACCTCAATCTGTGGCTGACCGTTTCGTGCTTCAACAGTGCCTGTCACGCGGACGAAATCATCGAGTGAGACCTCAGGAAACGCACGGACACCCGCATCCTCGAATGCTGCCGCAGGGATGACACCGCCTTCGATACGAACCTGGAAAATCGTCGGGCCGCCGGTCTGTTTGGCCTGAACGACCTGCCCTTCAAGATGGGCAGTTTCGCCGACGAACTCAAGCGCAGTATCGAGTGAGAGTTGCGTTCCCGGGCCAACGGGCTCCAGTTCATAGTCGCTCAGTTGTACTTCGACGAAACTCACGTCGCCGTTCTCTCGAACCGCATCAAGTTCGACGACGAGTTCGTCGCCAACGTCGTAGCTATCGACGAGGTTCGAGGTGTGAACGAGCCCTGAGACCGTCTCGGACAGGTCAACAAAGACACCATACTCCACAACGCCGTTTACAGTCGCAAGATACCGGTTACCGTCCTCAAGGTCGTCAGTCGTACAGCCATCAGCGAGGTCATAAACGACCGCTGCATCGGCTGTGGCTGCGAGGTCGGCACCATCTCCCGTGCCGTTCGGTTGAGACATATACACTCAGATAGCGTGTCACGGCCGTTTTTATGCTTCGATATCAGTTGTTGGTAATGTGATCTACTTTATTCAGTCTGACTGACCTGGACACTGCGGAATCCATGTCTGTCATTGTTCGTTTGTCAGTGCTCCGATTTCGGCTTTTCTCTCCGCTTCTTGACGTTAGTTTCATCTGGAGTGACTGGCTTCACTCGAAGCTCTCCAAAGCCGTACTTCGAGTGATTCCCGACCCGGGTGAGTCCTGACATCGCAGTCTCTACCGGACGGTCGCCGTCGTAGCCAACGACCACACCGTGGTCGACAGTCTCCAACTCGTATACGTTGCCACCCTCGATGACTTTCTCTAAGCGGTGGCGCAGCTGCGCGTCATCGTTTACGCTCCACCACCAGGGGATGTCCACGTTGTTCGCCTTCGGATACTCCGACCGGAGGACGAATGGCGTCACGAGTTCGAGCATGAACGCCTCGCCGTCTTCGAGACGCGAGTAGTCCAGGGCCTCTAGATCAACGACCTGCGTGTCTTTCAGGGCGGTCATCCCGTAGCCGTAGTTCCGTTTGCCCCCGAACTGGAGACCGTCAAGCACGTCCTCGTCGAGGGGCAGAACTTCCGGGTCATCGGTGTGCAAGTACGCGTTCACATACCAGCGCGTAGTCTGCTTCTGTTTCCGAGCATCGTCAGGTCGTCCCATTATCGTCTCGTGAGCCAGCGCAGGCATCCCGCTCTGGAACCTGATATCGTGAGCGTTCAGTCCGTCGCGAGGCCGGCTATCGAGCAGCCACGGATGGTCGGGATGCCGGAAGAGGAACAGGTCGTCGTAGCTCTCCACGTCGGGGAGCGACGCCCCCATGTACGGGCGAATCCCGCTCTGTGAGTGCTCTTCCGGGAACGTCCCGAACTGGCCGGGGACGAACATCCCGTGGCTGGCGTTGATTTGCTGGTGAGCGTCGTGCTCCAGTTGCATCCCGAGCGCGTGGTAGATTGCGTTCCCCGAGACGTAATACGGGTGCCCAAGATAGTCCATGTCGAGTTCCCACTGAACCTGCTGGATACGTGTCATTGGCTCTCCCTCCGGGTTTCGAAATCCTCGATGTACTGAAGCGCGGTGCTCCAACTCCAGATCCGCCGGAGGTTCGCATCGAGCACCATGTCGTACTTGTCGTGATTGACATCAAGCGGGTGCGCTGTGAGGCGCTTCCACGCCGATGCCCACGACCGCCACGGGCGGCTTCCAAAAAGCGCCCACGGTTGCCCGCCCGCGTTCTCGTCGATTCGAAGCGCAAAACGGTCGCCCGCGTAGACCGTCCGGTGGGGCACAATCTCCTCAGCTTTGTCCACGACCAAAAAGAGCTCGGCGAACTCATGACCGGCGCGGTAGTTGTCCAAGAGCGCCGCCACGAGCAGCGTGTGGTACTTCAGGCTGGTATACGGGTAGTAGACACTCTCGTTGAAGCCGCTCGCTACGTCCGACGTGAGCCACGCCCGATGCATCGCCTCGGGGCCGGAGCCCGTCAGCAGCGAGAGCCGGTAGTGCGTCTCGTGGTTGTCCACAGTCTGTTCGGGTTTCCCGTTAGGCCGTGAGAGAGCCGACGCGTCGCCGTCCGCGCCGTGCGGGACGGTCTGGTTCACCGGTACCCCATGAAAGGTGTCCGATGCGTATTCGTGTGCCTCACCGTTGAATTTGTGAGCGTCGTGGCGGTAGGCTGCGACCATCACGTCTTGCCCGCCGTCGCCCTGGGAGACGCTGATGGTGACGTTTTTCTCCATCTACGGCCCCTCCTCGATGCGCTCTTCCAGCGTCTCCACGATCGCCGGCCGATACTCTTCGGTCCACTGGTCGTCTTTCTCGGCCATCTTGTTCGTGTTGCCCTTCCCGCGGTCAAAGACGCGCTTCAGTTCGCACTCTTCGTACAACGGATTGATGAGGTGGCAATCGACGATCCCCGCGCCGAAGTTTCTCGCTCCACCGAGCTGATGCATGAAGTCGGTTTTGTGCCCATCGAGGAAGTCGATCCCCTCCGCGAGCAGTCCAATGAACTCGGGCTTCACCTCCCGAAAGGAGAGGTGCCAGCAGCCGTCCAGATTGGCGACGGCGTCCACCTCGACGTTCCGTAGCGGTTCCCGGTTGTCTTCTCGATTGCGGGACACGACATTTCGGTTCAGCCGGCGGTAGTGGCCTTCGGCCTGTCCGCGCGTGTAATCCACAGTGGAGCGGACGGGGTTGAACTTGATCGGACGACGCATCACCTTTCCCGGCTGATTGCCGAAGCCGCCGAAGAGATCGAAGACCACGCAGCCGTCGTCTTCTTTCGGATTGTCGGTGCACGCACCCTTCTCGTGATAGTTCTCCTTGAGATCGCGCTCGTAGATGTCTTCCTTCATGAAGTTCGCGTTGGCCTCTCCAGGATGACAGACGGTACCGTCATACTCGTGAACAACGCGCTCCATTCCATGGCGAAGCCAGCCTGAGAGCGGAAAGGCAGGGATGATACCGCCAATCTGGTTCTGCGGGTCGTCGTCCTCGTAGTTGCCGTTCGAGGCGTGGTGTCTGTTGGTCATGATGCTATCACCGACCACCAGCAGATCTGTCTGGATTCGCACGAATACGTCGCGGTCGATGTCTTCAATCATGGTTACCAAGTTTCGTGACCTGATCACGTTTAAACGTTAGCGAGTGTCGAGTGCACTCCTCAGCCAATCGAGAGAGACATAGACGACGCCATCCATGTACTACTGGTGGATCAGGTCGTTCGCTCTCATCACCGTCTCGGTATACATCAGTGATTCTCTGGCAGGAGTGTTCCAACTTCTCCGATTTTGTCTTCGCGTTGGCTTTAAGCAGGTCCCTGCCGCGCGTTTCACTGTCATGATACAGCAGCAGGATATCCCGCTGCTTCATATCGTCTGATAGCTTCAGTCCGATATCTTCATCTGGTTTTAGGGTCGAGTTCTTCATGCTTCGTGTGCTCCACGAAGCGCGGGATCGGTGCCTTCAACACCGGTCTCATTTTCAGCCATCCCGCGCTTCTCAGCTACATCTCTATTGGCCACCAACTTAGAACTTAGCACTATAGCAAACTATTGGCTGTGGTGCAAAGTTAGGTTGCTATGGTGCTAACGTAGAAGTAGATGGTCTCTGAATCACGGTACGTGAGCAAATACCGAGCCATTATGACAACGACTGACCGTGAGAGAATTACCGGTGAGGTTACTGTATCTGATGAAAAACGATACCAGGCGATCCACCGTGTGCGTAGTAGAATCGAGGAGTTGGAGACCGATGTCGATGTTCTCGCGGAACATCACCCAGAACTCCTTGAAGAGTTACGAGACGTTGTCTGTGACGAGGAGTGACTGATTACGAGGTGGTGCCTCAGGCGAAACATCAGCTCACAGTATTAACCGTGGATTCCTCTTTGAGTGAGAAAACGGTCGTTTCTATTGCCTGTCAGAATACGCCGTGATGGAATGTCCTGACGCCAACCGAAACCGATAGGCGTGAGCCAGTCAACAGCTCTGTACCACGTGGACGGTGGTGAACGCGATTGGAGCCGACCGGGGTGACGATCGCGACTTCGGGGAAGACGGGAAATACTGGAAGGCAATCGTCTTCCTGAGTAACATGGTTGACGACCGGGAGGCACTCGAAATCGGGGAAGTTTCTGAGGGAGAGTTGTCAGAATTCAGTGAGATGATTCAGAGAGATTTTTACTTGAAATTCAACGTCTGAAAGAGGGCGTTTCCACTCACCCCACAAGCTGAATAACATCACTTACATTGACAACTACTGATATTCGCGCGCCACCGAAATATCACTAAGGAACTTTTATTAGGCGGTGCGCGTGCTTTTCTCATGTTTATGGGGAAGAAAGAACCGCTTTCCGGGCGGGACAACGCGTGGAGGCGGATGGGGACGACAGAGAATCTCATGACGATAACAGGGATTCTCATGTTCGAAGAGGCGATTGGATACGACGAATTCTGCGACCGGCTAGAGGAGCGACTGCTCCGGTTTGACCGATTCAAACAGCGGGTTAACGGCCGAAAGCGCCGGTTTCGGCGGCCATACTGGCAGACAGTCGAGGAGTTCGACATCCGGAATCACGTCTATCAGGTGTCGCTCCCGGAACCGGCAACGGAGGAAACGTTCGAGGAGTTCGTCGGCCGCTTGATGAGCCGACCGCTGGATGAGCGACGGCCCCTGTGGGAGGCGTTCGTCGTCGACAACGCGGGCAACGAAGGAGGAAATGCAGTTGCCGTTCGCATCAATCACAGCGTCGGTGACGGGTTTGCACTGCTGTATGTCATGCTCGGCCTCGTCGATAATCCGGAAGATATCGAGTTTCCAATTGGGGGGATTTCCGTACCGCCGCGACCAGACATAGAAGAAGACGAGACAGCCGAAAACAAGTCTGAGGAGGAGACAAACGAGTTAGAGAAGCTAGTTGGGTCGGAACCGGATGAAGAAAGCGATGATAAATCGACGACAGACGAACCCTCGCAAAAGAGAGATGAGGACGGCGTCGAGAAAATGCGAGAGGAAGCAACTCCATCCGGCCCACTGAGCATGTTTGCGCAGGGACTCAAAACGACATGGAAGCTACTGACAGAGCGCAACGAGCCGAACACGTCGCTCTATACCGGAAATCTCGGGCAGACGAAAACGGCTGCGTGGACCGACCAGATGGACCTGGATAAAGTCAAAACAGTCTGTGAACAGCACGATGCGACAGTCAACGACGTGCTATTAGCAGCGACGGGCGGTGCAATCCGTCGCGTACTTGAAGAGCGTGGGGAGGAGACGGAAGACCTCGAACTGCGCTTTACCATCCCAGTGAATCTCAAGCAGATGGAGGACAGAAACGGTAAGCTTGGGAATCATTTCGGATTGGTGTTTGCGCCGATACCGGTTGGAACACAGGACCTCAACGACCGAATCGAAACGATTCACGAGCGTATGGATGTTCAGAAAGCGGGTGTCGAGGCATTCATTATGTACCACCTGCTGAATATCGGCGGTTACATGCCGGAGTCCGTGCAGAATCTCGTGATGAAAATATTTGAGAAACACGCAACGGGCATTGCGACGAACGTTCCGGGACCAGTCGATGCCGTCGAGTTCGGTGGAAAGAAAGTCAGCGACCTGATTTTTTGGGTCCCACAGGCAAACGACCAGGGGATTGGCATTAGCATCATCAGTTACAACGGCCATGTTAGGGTCGGCGTGACGGGCGATGCCAAACTGCTTCCGGACCCACATGTGCTGACAGATGCGTTCCACGAGGAGATTTCGGCGTTGGAAGAGCAGGCTACCCAGCACGAACACGAACAACTGTCACAGGCAGAGACCACCGTGGAACGGACGCCAACCGAGTCGGTCGAACACGCGGAGACGGAGGTACAACCGAACGAAAACGGCGAGTCGGAAGGTTCCGGGGAAGAGAACGAATCATAGCTGCGAATCGACGCCTTCGCGGAACTTCGCTGTTTCCGGGACAACATCGACCGAGAATGGAAAGCACATCTCACAGAAGGCAACGCCAAAATCGGTGAGTCGGACCGTTTTGTAGCTGGTTCGCTGTCGTTTAGCGCTGTCACGGGCGGCTTCAACGTGACTCTGTGCTTCGAGTACCTGATACCGTTTTAGCTGGTCAATAGGCTCATCAATGACCTCGACAACCCCCAGCCGTTCGAGATTCTGCAGATACGCCGGAGTTCGGACGGATGTCCGACAGCCGGCATCGCTTCCGAGCATCGTCAGATTCGTTGCAACCGGTTTCAGCTTCCACGGAAGATACGAGCGGTCGAACACGTCGAGCGCTGGTTGTGGACCGTCCATCGCGAGCAACCTGAGAATACGGGCTTCATCAGGTGAGAGATTATTCAGCAGTTGCGAGAAGGCGGGATGAACATCCTCATCACGTCCAACTTCGGCTGACTGTTCGAGCAGTCGTTCACCACGCTCGACGAGCGACTCCCGCGTGGCTGGGCGCGGGTCGGTAGCTTCTTGGTCGTAGGTTGCCAGCCAACTGGTCTGGTCCTCACCGATATCGATACCGGCCCGCTGAAGTTCATCAAGCGTAATAGCACGTGTGTTCGTTACGAGTTCAGCCGGTGATTTCGAGTTCGCTGCTGCATACGCCATTCTCGTTCCCGTTCGCAATCCGGATTCGAGCGAGTAGCCTGTTGCTCGCTGGGTAAGAGCAGCCCCAATCCGGCCAATCTGGGCCATATCGACTGGTTCATCCTCCCCATCAGGGTCGAACACATATTCCTCTCTCTCAGTCGTCCCAAACAGTCCACCCAGGAGAGCAGTTGGGTCCGCAAGGTTTGTCAGCACACCCTCCATGTTCCGACGCATTCGTTCGATATCGTCCGGTTCGATGGCTGTCGGGTCACGGATGCCTTCTTCGAGGGTAGTAAACAGGTCAGCGAGCGCCTCGTCATCAGTTCCAGTCGCTCCACCCAGCGCCTGTTCAAAGATACGGAGGAACCCACTCACATCGAACGGGTCCAGTTCATCTGGCTCGACGAGAAGGGACTCAAGCATCGAGATGAGTTCCGAAAACGTCTCCGGGTCAGTTGCCGTCGGGTTTGCGATTCCCCGTTCGAGAACGCCGAGAAGTTGGTTGAGTTGTGTCGTGCCAAGTGCATCGTCCGTAATCGCTTCCTCAAGCAACGTGAACACCCGGTCAACCTCCTGCGGCGGGAGGTCACCACCAATTGTCTCATCTGACGAAGACGGGTTAGTCGCTGTCTTCTCCGTCTTCGTCGTCTCCTCGTTTGCCTGTTCGGTAGAGCCCTCCTCAGTTTCGGACTGTCCCGGATTTGGAGACGGTTGCTCAGCGGCATTCGACGATTCGCTGAGCACTTGGGCCGGCCGAAGCGATTCGGACCGCCGGAGTTCAGGGGGCGAGCCAGTTGAGCCACCAGGAATATCCGGGAGATTCCGTGGAGAGTCGCTACCGGTTGTCTCCTCGCTCATATCCCAGTCACCACCAGCAGTTGTATCCAGCCGGCAACAAAGCCAAGAACGGCACCGAGCAGAATTAGCATCCACTCATCCTCTTCGAAGGCCGGCCGAAGCAGTTCTACGAACCCCTCCGGCGGCAACGCCTTGATGCGTGTCGTCATCAGCTCACGGATGGCCGTACTTCGTTCGTCGTTGAATTCGGGGTCCCAGAGCGGGTCAATGGTCTTATCAACGCTCTCTTCGGCAAACCGTTCACGAACCCGCTCATACTGTTCGCTCCCGCTGGTCATACGAACGAAGGGGCCGGCAAGCCCGACAGCCCTGTCAACCTCCGGGCGAATAGCGTCTCGTATCATTTTTCGTGTGCGGTCCGATTGTCTGCCGTGCATCAGGTTCTCCGCGACGTTGCCGATGGTAACAATCTCATCGGCAACAATCTCTGCGTACTTCTCAGCCGCTATTGGTTGGCGCTTGATAAAAAGGCCCTGCAGACGTAACGGGCCGAGCCGACGTTCCTCAATCGGTTGGAAAATGATTTTGAGCGCAATCCAGTTTGTCATATACCCGACGATGACCCCCGCAACTGGCAACACCCACCACTCGTCGATATACAAAAAGAGCGGGATAGTGAAAACGCCAAGGAACGTCCCGATATAGAACCCCGAGCGGATAATAAAGTTCAACTCCCGCTCGCCAACTTCCAGAAACAGTCGGTTCACAAGTTCCGGATGCTCGTCGAGATGGTTGGTAATCATCATGTTCACATCGAGCAGTTCGTTCACGTTCTCCCCGATTTTGTCCGTGACGGAGTCAGCAATATCGGGCAGCTGTGACTGAATACGGGAGTGAATAAGCTCACGGACCTGCGGTGGAGCGTTTCGCCACAGTTGTGGGTACTCGGACCGAAGAATCTCGTTTGTCATCTCCCGGATTTCTTCACGAGAGTTGGCAACCATGTGCGTGGCGATACGGTCGGGGTCAAACCGCTGATAGAACTCGCGCTCGTCCGCAATCTTGGCGACGCCCTTTTCGGCGGCGATACTTCCCATCTTTGCCGAGCGGGAAGGGATAATTCCCTGCCAGCCAACTCGCCCCTCGATAATTCCTGGAATCTGTTTGAGCTTGCGAGGGAGAGCAGGCGCGACGCCCTTGAGACCGGGGAGGCGGATGCCAATAAAGGAGATTGGACGGAACAGAAACCGGATAGCAACCCAGTTTGTTCCATACCCAATCAGCCCAGTGATAAGCGGAATGAGTAAAAGCCGCCAGTCAACTGATGAGAGGGCGGAGACAAACTGCGTCGTAGATAGCAACATAGTGTTCAGTGCAATCGTGATACCCGACCAGTGTGAGACTGTCCGTCACACTGTCGTATCACAGGTACGTCTCTTTAATGTACCTTTCCGAAGGAAACTAATCAAAGGAGCGATGCCAGACCGCGATAGAATGGTCAACTCTGAGATATGGGTTTTGGAGTCAACCAATGGTACTCAATGGTCTCATTCGAGTTTTTACGGTAACAATTAAGTAAACTCACAAGAAAAATCAATTGAGTAACAGCCATGGCAGATGACTCATCACCAGTCGGATTCCTGTTCGAGATGCAACGAGAGAGCTTGCGCCAGAGTAGCGAACTGGTCGAAAGCGCAATCGACCTATCCGCAGACCTCGGCGAAAACGTAACAGACGGTGTCGAAACCCAGCAAGAGCTCCAAAAGCAGAGTTTAGAGTTTGCTCGCGAATCGATTCACCGCTCGCTTGACAACGTCGAGGCAGTGTCCGACAACACTGTCGAAGGTATTCCAACGCCAGAAGCGAACGTATCGGAACTCCGAGAGACCGTCGATTCAACGTTCGACAGTCTGCTTGACCAGCAAGAATCAGCGTTCGAGAGGGTTGATGACGAGTACGGCCGGTTTAGCGATGACCTCACCGAAAACCTGAACGAACAGGTTGACCTGCTCATCGAATTTAACGAGCGTATCGAACGGCAAGTCACAGACCTCGCAGAGCAGTTTGTCGAACAGGCCGAAGGCACTGACGACCTAGCTGAACAGCTTGAATCACAACTCGACCGGATGACCGACCAGTTCGAACGACAGGCAGAACAGTTCAGCGACCTTGAAGACCAGTTCGAGACAATCGAGATCGGTGAAGGCAACTAGCAGTACTTCTTCTCAGCAGAGAGGAAGAGTAATTAAATAATAGAGCACATAACTCATTATTTTCAAACGCACATGGTATGAGTCATGGAATTCACCACCATAGTTTGAGTTTTTTGGGCATATACATA
>LKNH01000057.1 GCA_001564135.1 Halobacteriaceae archaeon Tc-Br11_E2g27
TGAGGATTGTCGTCCAGAGCCGTTCGTAGAACTCATCGGACATTTTCCCCGATTTGAGGATTCGTGGGTTCTGTCCAACCGCTTCAGCGGCGGAATAGCCCGTTATCTCCTCAAATGCCGGGTTGACGTACTCGATAAGACCATTGGAATCAGCAATAAAGACAGCATGGCCGGCCGCTTCAACGGCTCGCTTGAATCGGCTTGGAGTTTGCGTCTCAGTTGTGGAAATTGTCGAACACTGACAATGAATGCGCATCAGTTCATCATCGTCATACTCCCCGCTCATCACCATAGTTACCGACCGGCGCTCGCCGATAGTTGTGAGTAGTTCTATCGTGAATTCCCGCGGTTGGGTCGAGGATTGTTCATGCAGTGACTGGCGTTCTCGCTCAAACTTCTCGGCCGAATCAGCGGTGAGATACGCCGTCAATGGGGTTTCAAGAACGGTCGACCGGTCCGCTGAAAGCAGGCTGAGCCACGCATCATTGACCAGCTTGATGGTGCCATCAGCAGCGAGCACCTGGTACGGATATGGTAGCTGCTCGGCGACGGCCGACATATCATGAGGATTCGCTACATTGCGCTGGTCGAAATCCATCTATGCACACTCCGGTCCGAAGGTATAGGAATCATTCGGTATTTACAGCGTTCTGAGACAGGAAACGTCATCAAACGCGCATGGATGGGGGTGGACGGGGACAAGCGTCAGCAGGTGGTGTAGGTGGTCGTCGGCTGGGATACACGGCACGACCAGACCACTCTTTTAATGTCTGGGCCACTAGAGGGCAGTAGATGGAACAGGAGTATGGCTTACTCGATACGGACGACGTTGACACACCGGGCGACGAGTGGGAAGAAATCGACTACAGCGATACCGAAGCCGACCGCATCGCCCGCAAACGTGACCGTGAGTTCAACCAGTTTCGCAAGCGGTTGAAAGACGCTGACCAGTTTAAACTCGAAGAGTCGGTCTTCGATGAGGCAACATACGGTGCGCTATATAAACTCGTCCAGGATGGCCATCTCGATGCCTTCGGCGGCCCCATTTCGACCGGGAAAGAGGCGAACGTCTATACCGCACTTGCTGGCGAGGAAACCGTCGCTGTCAAGATTTATCGTATCAACTCCTCGAACTTCCAGGAGATGGGCTCCTATCTCGAAGGTGACCCACGGTTTGAGAAGATTGGAAACGACAAGAAGAGCATTGTGATGGCCTGGGTCCGCAAGGAATTTGCCAACCTCGGCCGTGCTCGTGCAGCCGGTGTCCGCGTTCCCGAACCGCTCGCCGTTGAGCGAAACGTCCTCGTCATGGAGTATCTGGGAACGGATGACGGCCGAGCGAAACGCCTCGGAGAAGTCCATCTCGAAAACCCACAGACTGCCTACGAGGTCGTCCGGGAGTATATGACGAGACTGTACGATGCCGGTATCGTCCACGGCGACCTCTCCGAATACAATATTGTTGTTCAGGAATCACAGCTATACGTTATCGATGTCGGACAGGCCGTGACTGTCCACCACCCAAACAGCGGTGACTTTCTCGACCGCGACTGTACGAACGTGGCGAATTTCTTCACTCGCAACGGCGTTGAGACAACTGGAGAACAACTCAAGGCGTATCTAATAGAGAATGCTGAGCCGTTTAATTGAGTATGGAAGACCCACAGCCTGATGGTTGTAAGTTGCTAACGCGCAAGTGAAACCGACACTTGTCTGAGCCGGTGAAACAACTATCGACCTGAGGATATTGTCACCAGTTGTCGTGCAAGATAGAGAAGGTAAAGTCAGCAACTGGGTAGACAGTCGGCATCAGTTAGTTCACGCCAGTCCAAAAGTACAACGGCTGGTGCAGACACGGCACGGCGTCAGTGTGTTGTCCACCCACCGTCGATCGGCAGGTTCACGCCGGTGACGTACGAGGCATCGTCCGAGGCGAGAAACGCGGCCGGCCCTGCCACTTCCTCCGGGTCGCCGATCCGTTGCATCGGTGTCTGGTGGAAGACATAATCGTAGAACTCGTCGTCTCCCATGATCGGGTCCGTCATATCCGTCTCGATGACCCCGGGACACAGGCAGTTGACCCGTATCCCTTCGGCAGCGTAATCGTACGCCATCGCTCTCGTGAAGTTGACAATCGCTCCTTTTGCCGTCGCATACGCAACCGAGCCCGGACCGCCGGCCAAGCCGAGGACTGATGCGACGTTGATGATCGCTCCCTGTGCGTCTTTGAGATGGGGCAGCGCAGCGTGGCTGCCGTGCATCACGCCGTCGAGGTTGACGCTCATCAACTGATACCAGTCCGCAAGCTCCAGCTCTCCGAGCGCGCCTGTCGGACCGATTCCGGCGTTGTTGACCATGACGTCCAAGCCGCCGTACTCCGCGACCGTTTGGTCGACGACCGCTGCAACCGCGTCGTACTCAGACACGTCACACTGGATGTACCGACAGCCAAGCTCCGCGGCCGTTTCCTGTCCCGGTTGCTCGGAACGGCCGACGACAACGACGTTTGCTCCCTCTTCGGTGTACCGTCGGGCAATTGCCTTCCCGATGCCTTTCGTTCCGCCAGTGATAACGGCAGTCTTTCCGTCAAGCATCAACGTTATTTGCTGTTCCAGTAGTTTGGATTTACAGTCACAGTATATGGGTTTTTAAGCGCAGAGACGACTCTTTTCTCCTGCGTAGACGACGTCACTGAGGACGCAGTTGCGTCGCTTCCTTGTCTGTCGCGCAACATTCGCGCCCTCCATCTTGCACGGCCACATCTGGAAATTTCGATACAGATACCAGTATTTTGCTGTCTTCAGTAAGAGCCTTAAAAGCTACAGTTCAACGCCGCTTGGAATCAGACTCTGTTTCCGGAGAAGTTCTCCATCCGAGTCATAGACAAACAGCGCATCAAGGTCGTAGCTGATGTCGCCGTCACCCTCCCGTTCGATACGAACACGGTAACGGGTCGAGTCGTCGTTGTCGGCACGGTCACGCGCTGCGTCGACGAGCGAAAAGAGCTCGTTTGTGTCGGCGTTCACCTCAAGCAAGAACTCGCCGGTTAGACGGTGTGTGAGGCTAAATACACCGGTCGGGCTATCATCCAGTGGGGCCTGTAACCGAAAGGCTGCATCAACTTCGTCCGCAGCAAAGAGGGCACTCTGTTCGTCGGTCAGTTGTGACGTAAGTTCGCCTACTGGGCCGTCATAGGAGAGCGAAAGCGTCGGCTTCTCGGCCGCCTCCTGCACCGTCGCGGTGAAGTGGTCACGCCTCATCTACTCAATGCTACGGCGTGGCGAACAATGAACGTAACGCCGCAACAACGGTTTCGTCACCGAAATTGGCTGCCGACTATGGGCAAGATTCACATTCCGCCCTGTGTTATCCCTGAGTAACGTACGCTGGCGTCCACATCGGAGGCCTGCAGTGTACAGCGAGACAACCAATGGCATCTCAACAGGATACTGATGGCGAGAGCGGTATGCCCCACAGCAATGGGAGCGACGAGAGCGCCATCGAAGATGCCGAGAGCGGAAATGGAGACGCTCTCGATGCGCTCGATGGTATCGATGCTGGCGGAACAATCCCGATTACCGGCGAGCGAGAGGACAGCGGTGGGCTTGGAACACTGCTTCTCCGAACCGCTCGCGCGCTCTTTGGGTCGACAATTACCGTCACCGATTATGACCCGACACGCCACGAACGGCTCGTCGAGTTCCACGGGTTGCCCGGATACGAGGAAGTTGAGCGTTACTGGGTTAACGCCCCCTTTGCGTTCGTCTCAGTCAATTACGACCCTGACACACACAAACACCTCTATTATGTTGTCGAACCACAACTCACCGAGTTCGAACAGGAGCTGCTTGAGCAGCTATTTGACGATGTTCGCAGTCCGTTGCTCTATCGCGAAGACGTCGCCGAGGACCCCGAGCAGGCACTGCGTGACGAACTGAAAGCTCGGCTCGAAGAGTACGGCGTCCACGTGAGCGACGAGAGCTTTTACCGGCTATTTTATTATCTCTATCGGGCCTTTCAGGGCTACGGCCGGCTTGACCCGCTGATGCACGACCCACATATCGAGGATATCTCATGTGATGGGCCGAACCTGCCCGTCTTTCTCTACCACGACGAGTACACCGATATTGAGACGAACATCCGCTATGAGCCACAGGAGCTTGCAAATTTCGTCATCCAGCTTGCACAGCGCTCGGGCCGACACGTTTCGGTTGCCGACCCGCTGACATCCACGACACTTCCAGATGGGTCACGTATCGAACTTGCACTTGGAGAGGAAGTCACGCCGAAAGGCTCTGCGTTCACCATCCGAAAGTACGCCGACGAACCGTTCACTCCCATCGACCTGTTGGAGTACGGAACTGTCGACCGCCGGATGCTCGCGTTTCTCTGGCTAGCCATTCAGAATAACAAATCGTTGCTGTTCGCTGGCGGAACCGCAGCGGGAAAAACCACCTCGATGAACGCGGTTTCGATGTTCATTCCACCACGTGCGAAGGTACTCACCATCGAAGACACCCGCGAACTCTCACTCTATCATGATAACTGGCTCTCGTCGGTCACACGAGAGCGCATGGGCGATAAGGACATCACCATGTACGACCTGCTTCGCTCCGCGCTCCGCCATCGGCCCGAGTATATTCTCGTCGGGGAGGTGCGTGGTGAGGAAGCAATCACGCTCTTTCAGGCGATGAACACCGGGCACACGACCTTTTCGACGATGCACGCCGACTCGGTTCAGACCGTCATCAACCGGCTGGAAAACGACCCAATCAACGTGCCGCGACCGATGGTTACCTCGCTCGATGTGCTGTGGGTGCAGGTACTCGGTCGGTCACAGGGCCAGCGGGTACGCCGGGCAAAGACCATCGCAGAAATCGAGGGTATCGACCAGCGAACCGGCGAACTCGATTACTCGAACACCTACTCGTGGGACTCAACTGACGATACCTTCGCCGAACGGAACTCGGAGCTACTCGATGAAATCCGCGAAGAGCGCGGCTGGTCACAGTCACAGCTGCTCGAAGAGCTTAGAAACCGCCGGCGCTTCCTCAAATATCTGCAGGACGAAGCTATCACAGATTACCGGCGATTTACGGCGATGGTAAACAAATACTACGCCGATAAGGAAGCGGTACTCGACCAGATTGAGGCGGCCGGCGTCGAGGTGAGCAAGCAGTAAGCGATGAATCCGCTCTGGTTGCTTCCGTCGGTTGTCGTCATCATCATTGCTACCGTCTGGCTCGGCGGGAAAATGAGTCCTCGTCTTGACCGGACGCTCAACCGACTCGGACGGGTGATATTCGGACGGTTTATCTCGCCAAACACGACCCGCGAGATGCGAATCGAGGCGGCCTACATCGGGACGACCTATCGGACCTATGCGGCGAAGACACTGCTATTTGTGGTGCTTGGATTCGTGGCCGGCGCAATCGCCGGAACGTATCTGATTGCCGGGTTTCTGGCAGTGCTCGAACCAATCGTTCGAGCGCTGTCGGGGTTACCTCGAACGATGACCCGACCACTCGGTATTCATCCCGAGTTTACCTTCGAGATTGCGACAACAACTTACTGGCTTGTGCTGGTGTTCGGCGGCATTGCGCTGGGAATACTAACAGCCGTCCTCGCCTACGTCTTCCGCTGGCAACTACCCGCAAGCGATGCTGCGGTCAGAGAACAGGGAATCAATAGCGGCCTTACGAGAACAACTGCCTTCCTCTATGCGCTCTCACGTGGTGGACTGGAGTTTCCGGAAACACTGCAACGGCTCACAGCCAACCGTGATGTGTACGGCGAACCTGCAAACGAGTTTTCGGTTGCCGCCAGGGAGATGGAGCTCTTCGGCCGGGACATGATAACTGCGCTCCGGCGGATGGCTCGGCGAACACCAAGCGACCAGTTCCAGACGTTCTCGGAGAACCTTATCAGCGTGTTACAGAGTGGGAGCGACCTGCCGACCTTCTTTGAAGAGCAGTACGAGCGATTCCACGACGAAGAAGAGGACCGACAGGAGGATATCCTCGAACTGCTTGCGACTATCGCCGAAGGTTACGTGACGGTGTTGGTTGCCGGTATGTTGTTTTTCATTACAATCCTGCTGGTGTTTGGCCTGACCCTTACGGATACACTCTGGCTGTTACAGCTCATTATTTACCTGATAATTCCGCTGTCGAATGCGGGGTTTGCAGTCTTCTTGCAGGGCCGTCTCGATGCGCTGGGAATCGCCCAACAGGAGAGTGTGGGTATCCTCGATAGGATGCAGATAGGGACGCCAGCGAACGTCCGTCCGTCAACCCGACAGACACAAACTGATGGCGGCGTCTCGGCTCGCGAGGCGGAAAACAAACGAATCGTCGCCCTCCATCAGCGCATCGGCCGGATAAAACATGGGCTGACGAATCCGATAACGGTGCTGCAGTGGAATCCCACACGCATTCTCTGGATAACGGTCCCGCTTGCACTGCTGTGGTTTTTTTGGCGGCTTCCCGAAGCGTTCCAGGGGGACGGCATTACAATCCGCGTACTGGATGATTTGATTATTCAGTCACTGTTGCTCGTACTGGGTTCGTACGCTATCGTCCGATATCTCTACAAACGACGTATCGACCGCATCGAGAACGCAACGCCGGAGTTGCTGGAACGACTTGCCAGCCTCAACGAGTCAGGCATGTCGGTTGTCGAGGGGTTAAATCGCGTTCGCGGCAGTGACCTCGGCGTGCTGACGCCCGAAATTGAGCGCATCTGGCGGGATATCGAGTACGGGTCGAACGCCGACGATGCGCTGATTCGGTTCGGTCGGCGGGTTCGGACCATGGCGATTACCCGCGTCGTTACCCTGCTAACGAACGCGATGCGGGCCAGTGGGAATATGGGGCCTGTCCTCCGTATCGCTGCCGAGCAAGCGCGGGCCGAAGTGGCGCTCAAGCGCCGCCGTCAGCAGACGATGTTTACCTACCTCATCGTCATCTACATCTCGTTTTTCGTCTTTCTGGTCATCATCCTCGCGGTCAATCAGGTGCTCGTCCCAAGTCTCCCGGATGTGGTTCCGTCACCGACCGGCGAAGGCGCAGATGCTGTCGGACCCGGCCCCGGTGCGCTCTCGCAGTTTGGCGACGTTGACCAAGCGGCCTATACGCTGATTTTCTTCCACGGCGCGCTGATTCAGGGACTCTGTGCTGGATTTATCGCCGGGCAGCTCGGGGAAGGGTCACTGCGGGACGGGGCAAAACACGCCACAATCATGCTCGGTATCGCCTACGTCGCCTTCATTTTGCTCACCTCACCGATGGCCTCGCTGAACCTCGAAACGAACGAGATACAGACCGAGGATGGGGCGCAGATGTACGAACTGACGAGCGACGGCGAGCTATTGATGGGTGTCCAAGAGGTATCACTGTCCGACGGTGGGTTCATCGCCGTTTACGACGAGGAGGGAATAAACGGCGAGTTACTTGGCCATACGGAGTATATACCGCCCGGTTCACACTCGGATGTCGTCATTCCCCTCTTTGAGGAGCTAACTGAGGACACGACAGTCCGACTGGTCGTCCATCAGGATACGAATAGCAACCAGCAATTTGAGTTCCAACAGCCGTATCAGCCCGACGAGAACCAGGTTGATAGACCATACGCTTCACCGAGTGAAGATGGTGAGCCGGGGATGGACGCACGCGTGCTGTATCTCGCAGATGAGTAAACGAGGATGAAAATACAACAGATACGCAACGAGGAAGTGTCAGAATTTCGGACGGACTAACCCAATCGTTTAAGAAAACCAAAACCGAATGGTTGTTTATGTCATCCATCGAACTGACTCCGAGTCAACGCGCCATTTTGCAGGAACTCGTTAATCTATACCGCGAATCGGAGCGCGCAGTAAAGGGCGAAGATATCGCTGACGAAGTCGACCGAAACCCCGGTACCATCCGGAACCAGATGCAGAGCCTCAAGGCGCTACAGCTTGTTGAGGGTGTTCCCGGCCCGAAGGGCGGTTACAAGCCGACAGCAAACGCCTACGACGCGCTTCAGATAGACAAAATGGACCAGGCAGCCGATGTCCCGTTACATCACAACGGCGAACCGCTGCCCGGCGCAAACGTCGAACAGATTGATTTGACCAGTGTCCACCACCCCGAGGAGTGTCGCGCGAAAATCAAGCTTCGCGGCTCAATTTCTCGATTTAGCGAACTGGATACGGTGACAGTTGGTCCAACACCCCTCTCGAAACTCCAGATTATCGGAACCGTCGAAGGGAAAGACGACACCAACAACGCGTTGATTCTCACAATTGACGATATGCGCGCGCCAACTGAAGACCCAGCACACTAGTTCCAACTGCACCACAGCGTTGTCTCGGATATGCGGGGCGTTTCGGGGTAACACGGACCAATCAATGCTAACATATACCGAAGCGCTGTCAATTCCAAAGGCTTTGTATGGGTCACTCCTGAGGGGAGTGTATGACGGAGCAGGTTGTCGTCCTTGGCTCGGGGTATGCAGGAGCCGGGGCGATAAAGAGTCTCGAAAGTGCCCTGAGCGGAGATACTGAGTTGACGTGGGTCTCCGATGTCGACCATCACCTCGTTTTACACGAATCCCACCGGTGTATCAAGGACCCGAGCGTCCAGGAACACGTCACCATTCCAATTGACGATATCAAATCACCGGGGACCGATTTCGTTCAGGCAACTGTCGAATCTATCGATACTGATGAGCGGACGGTGGCACTCGAAGATGGCGACGAGATTCCATACGATTATCTTGTCGTCGGTATCGGCTCACAGACAGCCTTTTTCGGCATCTCCGGGCTCGAAGAGCACTCACACACGCTCAAAGGGCTAGACGATGCGCTTGCCATCCACGACGATGTGGCCGAGGCAGCAAGTGAAGCCACACAGACAAACCCAGCACAGATTGTTATCGGTGGCGCTGGCCTCTCTGGCATTCAGGTTGCTGGTGAAGTAGCCGAGTATCGCGACGAGCACAGCGCCCCAATCGATATTCATCTCGTCGAAGGGCTTGATGAAATTTTCCCCGGTAACGACGCAAGCATTCAGGGTGCGCTTCGGTCCCGCCTCGAAGCCCGCGATGTGAACATCATGACCGGCGAATTCATCGGCGAAGTCGACGAGGACACTGTCTACATTGGCGACGATACCGAACTCGGTTATGATGTGCTGGTCTGGACGGGTGGTATCACGGGTCGTGAGCCCTGCCGAGAGGCAAACGTCGACAAAGACGAGCGCAATTTCCGACTGAAAACGGATTCAACCTTCCAGACCACCAACGAGCGCGTCTTCGCTATCGGCGATGCCGCGCTCATCGAACAGACCGATGACCCTGCACCACCGACCGCACAGGCCGCCTGGCAGGCCGCCGAACTCGTCGGGACGAACGTTTCCCGGCAGATGAACGGTCAACCGCTCAAGGAGTGGAAATACAAAAACAAAGGGACGGTCGTCTCCGTTGGTGAGGACGCCGTTGCCCACGACGTGTACGTTGTTCCGTTTGTCTCAACCTTCGGTGGCTTCCCCGCCCGCTCGCTCAAGAAGGCAATCGCCGCCCGCTGGATTAAGGACCTCACCGGCTACGGCGATGCGATGAGCGCCTGGCCCGAGATGTAAGAGTTTTTTCGGTAGTGTTATAGTAGCCACTGAAAGTCAATGCACACCCGATCGCACGACTGCTGTGCGATCGGTGTGTAAATCGTTTCAGTTGTTACTATACTGTTACAGATTCAATCCAGCGTTCCAGTGCTGTGCTCCCTCGTTCTCGACTGCTTCATCCATCTCCGCGAGTATCGAAGTCGCTTTACTCGCCGTTTTTGCCGCTCGCTGTTCGCCTTCCACCCGAAACTCTCCCGTCGTTCGGTTGGCATAGACCGTACAGACGGCACCGGCACGGAGGCCGTAGATGTTTGCGAGCGTCAAAATCGCGCTTGCTTCCATCTCGAAGTTGAGCACGCCGGCGTTCTGTAGCTCCTCGATTTTTTCCTGACTGTCGCGGGCCTCAAAGTTCTGAAAGCCGGGACGGCTCTGGCCGGCATAGAAACTGTCTGTACTCGCCGTGATACCGAGGTGGTAATCGTATCCAAGTTCCTCTGCCGCGGCCGCAAGCGCGGAGACGACCGCGTGGTCCGCAACTGCTGGGTAGCTATCCCGGATATACTCGCTGCTTGTCCCTTCCTGTCGGACGGCACCAGTCGTAATAATCAGGTCGCCAATCTCGGCTTCCGGTTGAATCGCCCCGCACGAGCCAACCCGAATAAGCGTATCCACGTCGACACGGGCGAGTTCCTCGACCGCAATCGCTGCGGATGGCGAGCCGATACCGGTCGAGGTGACCGAAATCGGAGTCTCCTCGTGGGTTCCAGTGGCCGTGCGGTACTCGCGGTGAGAAGCGACGATATCGTGGTCATCCCAGCAGGCGGTGATTTTCTCGACGCGTTCGGGGTCCCCCGGCAACAGGACCGTATCAGCAACGTCGCCGTTCGTTACTTCGAGGTGATACTGTTCGTCGGTTTTGGGGTCTTCGTCTGTCATGCGTGGTGGTCCTCAGCGTGGCGGTCGAGTGTCGATTCGGAGATGGTATCCGGCAGCAACTCGCCCAGCGTATATCGTTTCGGGGCCGAATTCTCGCCGGTATCACAGATGATTTCGAACGTCTCGTCACAGAACTCAGCAAGCGTCTGTCGACACATCCCGCAGGGCGTAACCCCATCGCGTGCACCCGAACTGACGGCGATGCGGGCGAACTCACGGTGGCCCTCACTGAGTGCGGACCCGATGGCAACCTCCTCGGCGTGAAGGCTGTTCGAGTAGTTTGCATTTTCAAGATTACAGCCAGTATAGACCGTTCCCTCGGTAGTCTCAATGGCCGCACCGACTGTGTACGACGAATAGGGAGCATGGGCGTGTTCGAGTGCCGCCCGTGCCTGCTCAACTAACTCCATAGCAGACCGAACGACTGGTCGGGGCAAAAAACATCTGCTCTTGACCCGCTAGAAAACAGAAAGATGCTGGAGGATATCGACGTGGACACCCGCCCACTGAACGAGTCGGTAGCCAAGGAAGATGCCGACAATCCCAAGGATACCAGCGAGATTCGGCGGGGCTGGAATGGGTATCTGGATAAAACTAAACAACGCACCGGCAAAAACGCCGGCCAGCAAGGCTAAAGCGAGTTGTGAAACCATATTCCCGCAAAAGACAGTGCCACTATTAAAACACATGACTCCGGGCGAACCTCGCTATATGGCACGTTTCACCGCCTCTTTTAGGCAGTCCCGCCATACACCTCGGTAATGGAGACTCCCGAGGATAATCCGTATATTTCGCAGCCGGAAACCAACTTTGCACCGGTCGAATCGCTCGACAGCAACGCGGCAACGGAACAAGCAGAGACA
>LKNH01000058.1 GCA_001564135.1 Halobacteriaceae archaeon Tc-Br11_E2g27
CGATACGCCCTCGGCATGGAGGCGCTCTTTGAGCGGTCTGTCGTTCGTCACGACGTATTCCGCATCCACGGTGTAGGTGAGTTCGATGACTGCATCGTCCGCGTAGGTATGTTCGGTTTCCCGTTGTTCACAGCGTGCAAGCAAATCCAGGCCGACGCTTGCGGCGGTGGCTTCGGTCCCTGAGCCGTCGGCCAGTTTCTCCAGTTCCGCGACGACCGCTTCGGGAACCAGATAGGTCGGTTTTCCAACCAGCCGTTCGACCTCGTCAAACAGCCTGACGTTTGATTCGACGGGCATCATCAGTGCGTTGGTATCGAGGACGACGTTCACTGTAGCGTTCCGAAGCCGATGAGTCGCCAGCGTGCACCGACGCGGCGATTGATTGCAATCTTAATTCCCGGTTCGGCACAGACCGGCCGTTTGAGTGCGACTTCACACTCGCCATCTCGGGCACTCGTCACTGAACCGACTGTTGTCGCGGTGCCAACGGTCAGCATGAGCGGTTCGCCGGTCGAAATATCGTCGATGGTGTCGCTCTCGTCGCCACCGACAACCCGGTCAAGCAGCGTCACTTCCATCGTGAACTGCTCGTGAGTCGGTGGCAGCGTTCCTGGTGGCCCGGCGACCTGTCCAGCCAGTGCGTCACCTTTGGTGATAGCTGGGTCGAGTCCGGTTCCGACACCAAGCAACCCGCCCGGAGTCGCTTCGTCAACTGATTCGCCACCAGCCTGCAGCGACCGAATCGTCGTCTCGATTGGCTCCCATTCGGTCTGGCCGCCGTGTTCGCGTTCGCGGCCGGGTCGAAGCTCAATTGCTTCATCAGGGGTGAGCTTTCCCTGCACGAGCGTGCCGCCAAGAACACCGCCAATAAGCGAGTCCCAGGTGGTTCCTGGCCGGTTGATATCGAAACTGCGAGCGATCTGCATCCGTGCATCCGCAGCAGGGTCGCGCTCCGGCGTTGGAATCTCCTCCTCGATGGTCTGAATCAACAGGTCAAGGTTGACCTCTTGTTGGGCGCTGACCGGGACGATCGGTGCATCCTCAGCGACCGTGCCTTCGACGAACGTCTGAATCTGTTCGTAGTTCTCTCGCGCTCGCTCGGCATCGACGAGGTCGATTTTGTTCTGTGCGATGACGATGTTCTCGATACCGATGATATCGAGTGCCATCAGGTGTTCTTCTGTCTGTGCCTGTGGGACTTGCTCGTTAGCGGAGACGACGAGGACGGCACCGTCCATCAACGAGGCACCTGAGAGCATCGTCGCCATCAGGGTCTCGTGACCCGGTGCATCGACGAACGAAACCGTTCGCAATACCTCGCTTTCCGTGCCGTCAGGACATTCTGGCTCAACGGTATAACAGTCAGGCGCGTCCAGCTCTGGACACTGCCTGAACGTCGAATCAGCGTAGCCAAGCCGAATAGAAATACCGCGTTTCAGCTCTTCAGAGTGCTGGTCCGTCCACTCGCCGCTCAAAGCCTGCACGAGCGTCGTTTTCCCATGGTCGACGTGGCCGACCAACCCGATGTTTACCTCCGGTTGTTTGTTCGCTGTCATCTCGGGAGTAATATGGGTTGAGTTATCCTCCTGCGGGTGATAAACTTACTGTTTTGCCAGCGCAGCCTGTAATCATCCTCTCTTTGCTTGCCCTGTCGCGTGCTGTTGTCAACGACAGGTTCAGGTGGTTCTCACTACGAATTATCTCACAAGCAGATGCAACGGACAGTCAATTCGGCTGACGGAACGCCAATTGTGTACGAGCAACACGGTACAGGGACACCCATTGTCTGTCTCCATGGTACCGGCGTCACCCGTGAGATGTGGTATGGGATTGCGGGGGAACTTGCTGATGAGGCCGCAGTTATTGCCGTTGACCGCCGCGGCCGGGGCGAAAGCGGCGACACCGAGCCATACGCGTTCGAGCGCGAACGCGAGGATGTGGAGAGCGTCATCGATTCGCTCGACGAAGAACCCATTCTCGTGGGAAGTTCCTTCGGCGGGTTGCTTGCACTCACTGTTGCCCAAACACGGTCAATTGCTTCGCTGGCGCTCTATGAACCGCCATTACCAGCCCTTACTATCGGCGAGGGTGAATCGCTTGCGGCGCGCATGGAAGACCATCTCAACAGTGGTGAGCGAGAAGCTGCGGTCAAACTCTTCTTTACCGAAGCGGCGGGTGCAGAGCACGTCGAGCACTGGCCTATCTGGCCGGCGTGTGTCGACCTCGCCGAGACGATGGTTCGGGAGTGTCGTATTGTCGAATCCTTCGACCTCGACGGTATCGATATCTCGGTCCCAACGCTGTTGTTCACCGGTGAGTACAGCCCTGCATACCTACAGGAGGGCATCGCAATTCTCGACGGACAGATAGCGGACTCGCGAGTCGTTACCATCGAAGGAGCCGGCCACGCTGGCGTTGCGACCGCCTCAGCGCAGGTCGCTGAGGCACTTTCTGCAGAACTGCTCTAGCGTTGGTCAACGTCGCCAGTTCCCATCGATAAGCTTGCCAAGTATCCCGCTCGGCAGCCCGAGGCGAATGAGTCGGTCAAACCACGCCGACGGAAGCAGCCACTGTAATCTCGGGAGCCAGCGAGCGCGTGCGCCCACACGGTAGCGAGCGTTCGGTGACACAGCACAGGTCGCATCAACCACCGTTGTGGCAACTGTTTCGACGTCAGTCGAACGCGGTCCGTATCCGTCGAACGACCGGTACTCCTCGGCGTAAGGACTGTCGTCTTTTTTACGCAGATTCTCCGCTGCTCGTTCGTTCAATCCCGTTTGCACGGGTCCGGGTTCGACGAGGGAGACCGAGACACCGCACGGCCCGACTTCACGGCGAAGCGCATCAGCATAGCCCGCAAGACCCGCTTTTGCTGTGCTGTATGCACCGTGGTAGGGCAGTGGGACTGCCCCTGCCATGGAACCGACGATGACGATACGTCCTCCTCGCTCACGGAGCGTCGGCAGCGTGGCCTGAACGAGCGTATGGACGGCGACAAGGTTCGCCTCTAGGTGGCGCGACAGCTCTGCCGGTGAACACTCCTCTAGCGCACCGAGTTGATACCAGCCGACACAACTGATGACGGCATAGGGTTCGATAGCGTCGACTGCCTCGCGAACCGCAACGCTATCTCGGAGGTCAACCTGTTTCGTCTCGATAGCCTGCGGAAGCGAATCAAGCGCCGTTCCATCGATATCGAGACCCACGACATCGATATCGCGTTCGTGGAGTTGAGCCACGACGGCACGGCCGATTCCACCGCCAGCTCCAGCGACGATGACGCACATAGCAGGCTGTTCGCCTCCGTGATACAAAGGTCACCGTGTCTATTCTCTGCCGATTAATTTCGACAATTGTTGAAACAAGATTTAAGCACTGTCGAACCTACCGTTCCGTTGAGTATGCCAGTTCCATACCGAAAATCCCACTCTGTTCGCAACGATTTCCAAGGACGGACCTACGCCTGTCCGAACTGTCACGAGACGATGGACGCAACCCGTTCTCAGCATGTCTGTGTATCCTGTGGTCACGTCTCCAGACGAGGGGCGGACTAACAAGCCGACGACATCAAATACGCACGGCGTGAGCTACGGGTATGGGTTGGTTGCAGCGGCTACTTGGCACGGAACCATCGGCGGAGCGGTCGGTTTCCACAACGCAGGTCGGCCTGTTTGTGGATGGGCCGAACGTCTTTCGTGACGAGTTTGATGTCGACCTTGATGAGCTACGTGAACTGGCGACCGAGGAAGGCGACCTCTCGGTGACGCGGCTCTATCTCAACGAGCATGCGACGCCTGCACTCATTCAGGCAGCCGAAGCACGGGGTTACAGCGTCATCACGACGAGCGGCGATGTCGACGTTCGCCTTGCGGTCGACGCGACAGCAGCTGTCGTCGATGCCACTGTCGATGTTCTCGTGATTGTCTCCCGCGATACGGATTTCAAGCCAGTGCTCGAACGGGCCGCAGAGCGTGGTATCCGAACGGTTGCGATTGCCCCCGGCGAGTTTGGCCGCTCGGACGCGCTGCAGAATGCGGCACAGACGGCGATGACACTCGAATAGTAGCTTTGGGGGATGATAGTTGGAAATATGATTACTCAGAATAGGATATTCTCACATATCATACTTTGAACTACGATTATCCAACGTATTTTCTCACCCCGTAGTCAAAGAGGCCGCTTCGGAACGCGACGCTGTCACCCTGTTCACCGTCGACGATGTCGCCTCTGCAGTCCGACGAACTGCATCTCAGCTCGCTAACTTTCCATATATGACAATCCTTTTCGGCCATAGCGCTCGTAGGCAAGCCCATGACAGAACCCGATGCGGAGCAGATACGCGAGCGCCTGACTGCGGTTGAGGACCCGGACCTCGGGGACGATATCGTCTCGCTCGGACTTATCAACGCCATCGATATCGACCACGATGATGAAGTAGTCTATATCGACCTCGTGCTTGGTGCGCCATACTCACCAACGGAAACGGGTATCGCCGGAAGAGTTCGAGAAGAACTCGCCGACCTCTCCTACGAACTTGAACTCTCTGCAACCATCGACCGCAATGTCGACCCGGAGGAAGACATTCTCCCGCACGTGAAAAACATCATCGCCGTCTCCTCGGGGAAAGGTGGCGTCGGAAAGAGCACGCTCGCGGTCAACCTCGCTGCCGGACTGGCTGATATGGGCGCACGGGTTGGCCTCTTTGATGCTGACATCTACGGACCGAACGTTCCGCGGATGGTCGCCTCGGACGAAGTCCCGCAGGCGACGGCCAACGAGACAATCATTCCACCGGAGGCTTACGGGATGAAGCTGATGAGCATGGATTTCCTCCTCGGGGAAGAGGACCCGGTCATCTGGCGAGGTCCGATGGTCCATAAGGTGCTCACACAGCTCTGGGAGGACGTCGAGTGGGGCGCGCTCGATTATATGATTGTGGACCTTCCGCCGGGAACGGGCGATACACAACTGACACTGCTTCAGACTGTCCCGGTTACCGGTGCGGTCATCGTCACGACGCCACAGGAGGTTGCACTTGATGACGCGCGTAAAGGATTACAGATGTTCTCGGAACACGAAACCCCGGTTCTCGGTATCGTCGAAAATATGTCGTCGTTCACTTGCCCCGACTGTGGCGGGACCCACGATATCTTCGATAGCGGCGGCGGCAGGGAGTTTGCCGACCAGGCTGAGATGCCGTTCCTCGGCGAAATCCCGCTGGACACAGACATCAGAAAGGGAGGTGACGGCGGTAAACCGCTCGTCCTTGAAGAGGGTGAAACGAGCGATGCGCTCCGGTCGTTCACCCAGACTACAGCCAACATGCAGGGTATTGTCCACCGAAACGAGCATCGGAACCGGGAGTAAATCTTACAAACTGCTGTGAATATTCGCCTTTTAGTTTGGTTCTTTCAGAAATATCACTATCAGTCGGTCACTTGTTTGACAAGACCGCCGGCCAATCGATAACGAAATCATTTTGCTGGGAACCCTCGGAACAACTGGCAACGAGTGGCTATGCACGGCAACAAACGCAACACGACATGGAGGTGCAAGAACGGTGTCGGATAACCGGGTACTTGTTCCGCTTTCGGCATCGTCGACGAACCGGCAAACAATCGAATACGTGGTCAGAACTGCCCTAGAAGGTGGCCCTGCAACGCTTCGACTGGTCTACGTTCATCCCCCAGAGATACAGGCTGACGACCAGACCGCTCGTGGGCAAGCCGTGGATGACCTGCTCAAGCGCGCTAGCGTCTGGGCGGAAGAAGATAGCAAACAGTTCGAGGCTACACTCACGGTCGAGACGGCCCAGCTCGGAATGGACAAGTATCTGTTCAGTCCATCGGATATCGCCGAGACGATTGCCCGCGATGCAATCGAAACCGATACTGACCGGGTGGTTTTTGACCCTCGCTATGACCCCGGAATCGGTGCACCCTTGCTCCGGCCGCTAGAGTATGAACTCACCAGATTCGATGGGTTCACCGTCGAGGAGGCACCCTCTGGCCGACAGACGCGACGGACACCGTTTCTTGCGCGAACGAGTCTGCCACAGATTGGCGCAATCTTCGTTATTTCGTTCGCCTTCTATCAGATTCTGGCAGCGGACCCGACCTACTGGTTTGAGATTGTGACCGGTGTCGTCTCCGCGGCTATCGTCGCTATTGGCCTGTCACAGGTGACGTTCACCCGTAACCCGACGTGGCAGACGCCCGCTCGATTGGTCCGTCACACTATCTACATCCCGTATCTGCTCAAAGAGATTATCAAATCGAACATCCTGGTTGCTGCCGTCATTCTGCATCCAAAGCTTCCAATCGAACCGCGAATGACGCGTGTTCGTCCTGCTGTCTGGGGAAGCCTCCCGATGACGGCTCTTGCAAACAGCATCACGCTCACGCCGGGAACGCTCACAGTCCGTATCGACGGCAGAACGTTGACCGTCCACACGCTGGTTCCGGCCGCCCGTGAGGGTCTGTTTGCGGGTGATTTGGAGCGAGCGATTCGGTTTGTCTTTTACGGACGCGACGCGGCAAAAATCACGAGCCCGGAAGACCGCGGTGAGGCCGAGCTTATCGACTCGACTGACGAACCAAGTTCGTGGGAAGGGGATGATGGAGGTGCTGACAAATGAGTACCACTGTTTCGCAGGCACTTCAGCCCGCGTTCGCCACTGGCGAGTTCATCACGCAGGTGTTTCTCGTCGCCGCGGCGCTCTTTATGCTGCTTGCCATTGCCATGTTCTATCGGGCGGTCAAAGGCCCAACGACGCAAGACCGCGTGCTGGCGGTGAACGTCCTCGGGACGAACACCGTTGTTGTCCTCGCATTGCTTGGTGCGGGACTTGGCGAACCGTCGCTGCTTGACATTGCCCTGGTCTACGCGCTGCTTAACTTCCTGATGGCCGTCGCCATCTCGAAGTTCACCGTCGAACGAGGTGGTGTGCTATGATAGAGACGGTCAGAACCGTCGCTATCGTCGGATTCATCCTCGTCGGGCTGTTTTTCACCCTCGTCTCGGCGGCGGGAGTGATTCGCCTGCCTGATGTCTATTCGCGTGCACACACCGCATCGCAGGCTGACACGCTCGGCGCAGGATTTGCGCTTGCGGGCGTTGCGCTTGCACTCGGATTCACCACGACGAGTTTCAAGACCGTCCTGCTGTTGTTCTTTATCTTTATTACCAACCCGACGGCCGCACACGCGATTGCCCGTGCCGCAGACGAAGAAGGAATCAAACCGTGGACGACTGATGATGACCGCACTGACGCTGACCTGTACGAGGAGGCGATGACCGATGAGTGAACCTGTCCTCTGGCGAGGTGAGACTCGATGAGCGAACTCTTCGCCGGCGTACTGTTTGCGTTCGTCCTTGCCGCAGCAGTTGCGACGGCTGCGTTCCGCGATACGCTGACGGTTATTGTCGTGTTTGCTGCGTACAGTCTTGGGATGGCGCTGTTCTATGCCTTCTTGCTGGCACCCGACGTGGCGATGACCGAAGCCGCAATCGGCGCTGGCGTGACGACGTTGTTATTGCTGTTGACGCTTGCCAAAACTGTCAGGGAGGACACGGACCAGTTACTTGAGAGCGTCAACGTTCCTGCCGTTCTCGTCTTTGGTGGCTTGCTTGTCGTGATGGTCGCTAGCCTTGGGGAGTTCCCGGCCGTCGGTGCGGACGATGCGATGGCCTGGTATAATCCCGAAGTGACCCAGCATTACATTGCAAACGCCTACGACGATACGGGCGTCGAAAATGCCGTGACTGCGGTGCTTGCAGGCTACCGTGGGTTCGATACCTTCGGGGAGGCTGTCGTGGTCTTTTCGGCTGGCATTGCGACGCTGATTGTCCTGAACAAGGAGGTGTTCACGCGTGAGTGACGCTGATGATGCCGTTACTCGAACGCCACATCAGGACCATCCCGAAAAGATGCGTCTCGACGCTGACTCAGATTCCTACACGGAGAGTCAGATTATCATGACGACGGTGCGAATCGTGGCTCCGTTTGCGCTCACCTACGGGCTCTTTTTGACCTTCCATGGGGCGGATACCCCCGGTGGGAGTTTCCAGGGAGGGGCGATTATCGGGTCGACCGTTCTGATGATTGCCTTTGCCTTTGGCATCGAACCGACCCGTGACTGGCTCGCAAACCGAACTGTCGTTGCGCTTGCCGCAGGCGGAACGGCCGTCTTTACTATCGTTGGATTGATTCCAATGCTCTATGGAGATAGTTTCCTTGCACACCCGTTTTTCGAAGAACAGTGGGGTATCGACACGAAATGGGGGCTCGAAGCCATCGAAATCGGTGGCGTTGCGCCTATCGTTGCCGGCGTCGTGATGGGGCTGTTTTTCGTCATCGCCGCCGGTGCCGTTGCCGAGGAGGTGAGCATGGATGATTGAGATTCTGACCAGTCGGTATACCTACCTGCTGTTTGCCATTCTGCTCGTTATCGGCCTCTATATGGTCGTGGCGAGTTCGAATCTCGTAAAGAAGGTCATCGGCCTGAATCTGTTCCAGACAGCCATCTTCCTGTTTTTCGTCACTACGGCCTACGTCGCTGAAAGCGGTGGTGAGCAGGGGATGGCATCCATCATCCCACAGGATGCCCAGGCATATGACCCGTATGCCAGTCCGCTCCCGCACGTCATTGTCCTCACCGCGATTGTGGTTGGGGTTGCGCTGACGGCGGTTGCACTGGCACTGATTGTCCGCATCTACAGCGAGTACGGAACGCTTGATGAGTCGACCCTACGGGAGGTGCGTGCCGATGAATGAGAGCCTCCTTCCCGGATTCATCATCGCCATCCCGATTCTCGGGGCGACGCTGCCGCTTGCGCTGGGGCTGTTCCGCCAGCAGGTTGGCTGGGCAGTCGCTGCTGTCGTCCTTGCGCTTGAGACGGCTATCGCGACGGTACTCGCCTATTTCATCTACGTTGACGGCCAGCGAGTCGTCCATGCTCTAGGTGGTGAAAACTACGGTCGCCGCGAGGGAGCCGCTGGTGGGTACGAGAGCGAAAGCTTTGCCGTCGGTATCGAACTGGTTGCCGATGCGCTCTCCGGCGCGATGATTCTGCTGATTGCAACGGTCGCACTGCTTGTGCTTGCGTTTTCCCGTCGCTCGGGGCCGCGCGGCAACGCCTTCTACAGCGGCTATCTCCTGCTGACTGGTGGACTGATGGGTGTCGCCATGACCGGCGATCTGTTTAACCTGTTTGTCTTCCTCGAAATTGTCGGTCTTGCAACCTATGCGATGGTTGCGAGTGGCCGACACGCCTCCGCGGCAGTCGCTGCGCTCAAATACCTCATTATCGGGACGGCAGGAGCGTCGCTGTATCTCGTCGGCGTTGGCTACCTCTACGTGCAGACGGGGACGCTGAACATGGTCGACGTCTCGAACTCGCTTGCAGGGAATCCGGAGTGGATAGACGGGCCGCTGTATGGCGACCCACTCACTCTCGGTGCGTTTGCGTTTATTGCGGTCGGGCTGGCGACGAAGGCAGCTATCTATCCGCTGCACACCTGGCAGCCGGATGCCTACGCGGAGTCACCTGATTCGGTGACAATCTACATCTCGGCGCTGGTGTCGACGCTAAGCGCCTATGCGCTTGCACGCATCACGTGGAACGTCTTTACGCCGGAGTTCTTCGCCGCGACGGCAAACGCCGAGTGGATGCTGAACGGGCTGCTGGTGCTTGCCGGCCTTTCAGTACTCGTCGGCAGTGCACTGGCCGCGATGCAGCGCCGCGTTAAGCGGATGTTTGCCTACTCGTCGGTGGCACAGTTCGGGCTTATCGTCATTGCCATCGGCGTGGCGGTCCATCCCGAAGCAGGCGAGACCGCAACGCAGTTTGCGGTCTATGGCGTCGTCATTCACCTGCTTGCCCACGCCATCATCAAAGGCGGGCTGTTTGCGTCCGCTGGGGCGTTCCGCGCCGGTAATCACGCGACGACGGTCAGCGACTACGCTGGCCTCGCAAAGCGCCGACCGTTCCTCTCCGCTGCGGTTGCCGTGCTTGGCTTCGGTATTATTGGCGTTCCGCCGACGGTCGGCTTCATCGGCAAATGGTATATCGGCGTTGGAGCGGTTCAGGCCGGCCTGTGGGCGGTCGTGTTCGTCATCTTTGCGAGCACGCTGTTGACGCTGGTGTATATCGCCCGCATCCTCGAAAAGCTCTATTTCGATTATCAGCCCGAAGATGCGCCGCCACACGCCGAAGCGAGCGATGCGATTGCGACGGATGGTGGGAATGCTGATGAGACCACACAAAGTGGGTTCCTCGGCACGACGCCATCCCTCTCGGTTGGGATGCTCGCCGTCGTGGCGATTGCAACACTGCTGTCGGTCGTGCTCGGATTCATGGGGAGCGAGTTGACCGACGCGGTCCAGCCGATTGCCGATGCGGTTATCGAGAACTCCCCGGAGGTTGGTTCCAATGACTGAGATTCCTGGTGGTGACTGGCAGCCGATTGCGGCAGTACTGGTCTCGACGATTGCGGTGGCACTGATTGTCGCCTCCTACCGACGCCCGAACGTCCGCGAGTCCTGGTCGGTGCTCGCCGCGCTCGTCAAGTTTGGGATTGTTGCGAGCATGCTCCCCGGCGTACTTGCTGGGGAGACCTACCGCTGGTCGATGGGCGAGTTCGTCCTCGGCATTGAACTCGCGCTCCGTGTCGACCAGCTGGGGATGATATTCGCGCTGCTTGCGAGTTTCCTCTGGATATTCACCGCCTTTTACTGTGCGGGCTATATGCGGGGACTGGGCGAGCCAAACCAGACACGGTTCTTTGCCGCGTTCGCGGCCTCACTGTCGACGGCGCTCGGTATCGCGTTTGCCGAGAACCTCGTCGTAATGTTTCTGTTCTACGAGTTGCTGTCGATTGTGACCTATCCGCTGGTCGCACACGACGAAACTGACGAGGCCCGAGCGGCGGGCCGGAAATATCTCGCCTACACGTTCTTCGGCGGGGGCTTTCTCGTCCTTGGTGGGACGGTGTTGACTTACTGGTTGACTGGGCTTGCAGACTCTGCCGACGTGGGGGGCGTTGCCGAAGGCGAATCAACCGCAACCGTCGAGTTTGGCGAGATAGATGAACCGCTGTGGGCCGTCTACGAGGCTGCCGGTGCTCCCGAACTCGCCTTCGTGATTACGTTCGCGATGCTCGCGCTTGGATTTGGAACCAAGGCGGCTATCATGCCGCTTCACTCCTGGCTGCCGGATGCGATGGTTGCGCCGACGCCGGTGTCCGGGTTGCTCCACGCAGTGGCAGTCGTCAAATCCGGTGCGTTCGGTGTCTCCCGTGTCGTCCTTGACGTGTTTGAGCCGCAGTTGAC
>LKNH01000059.1 GCA_001564135.1 Halobacteriaceae archaeon Tc-Br11_E2g27
GTCGTTCTCGTTGGTCATACGGTCGTGCGTGATTCTTTACCGCCGTGCCGACACTACTCTCGAGTTTCAGACCGTGAAACCATCACGATTGCTACCCGGTCCCGAAAATAGTCACGCACGACCGTATGAAGAGGCTGGTCCGTAATATATACCTGAGTCGACGCAAACTAGTCGAAGAGCGACAAACTACAGTGCTCTGATAACCAAATGACAGAAGAACTTCTCCAGAAGCTGAACCGGCGAACATCTCAGACAGATGATGATGAGCTATCGGAGTTGCTCGAACAGGCTATCAGCGAACTGGAGCGAAAAGAGCAGTCACTCAACTCGTTACAGCGCGAACTCGACGAAACGAACGAGGGAATGGTCGCGCTGACAATGGAGTTACAGCAGGCAGAGCGGCGGTATCGTGCGCTTTTTGAGGATGCTGGCGAGGGAATATATAAAACGTCCAGCAAACTCACAGAGTACCGCCTGGTCAATGATTCGTTTGCGGATATCCTCGGATACGAGAACGCAGCAACCATCGAAGAAACTGTTTCCATCGCGGATGTATTCGCAGAACACGAGCGATATGAAACCTATCGAGAACAGTTATCCGAGCAAGGTGAGCTTACAGGATTCGAATATCAGATTGTTCGTCCAGATGGGGAACGACGCTGGGTAACAGATACCGTTCGCTCGGTCAAGAGTGACGATGGAACAACGGTCTATCGCGGCGGTATCCTTGATATTACGGAGCGAAAAGAGTACGAGCGAAAGCTCAAAGAACGAAACCAGGCGCTTGAAACGCTCAACCAATTCGTGAGACATGATATCCGAAACGATGTACAGGTAGTCTCGCTGTACGCCGAGCAGTTAGAACAGCAGGTTGCAGACGAAAATGCAACCGCAGTGAAACGAATCAAAGAAACGGCAACGAATATCGAAGAGATAACACAGGATGCCGCGGCATTCGTCGAGACGCTCACGAGCGGTGAAGAGATAGACCTTGAGCCAGTCTCGCTGCAGTCGGTTATCTCGGCGGAACTCGAGAGTCGACGAAGCGCCCACCCGGATGCAACGTTCACCGTTGCTGGCTCGCTACCGTTTGTCGAAATCCGAGCGGACGGAATGTTCGACTCCGTACTTCGAAATATTCTGAACAACGCGGTCGTCCACAACGATGCCGACACGCCAGTTATCGAGGTCGATACAACAGTGAAAAACGATGACGTAATCGTTCGGATTCGAGACAACGGCCCTGGTATTCCGGATGACCTCAAAAACCAGATTTTCGGAAAGGGCAACCAGGGCCTGGATAGCGATGGAACCGGAATGGGATTGTATCTGGTCTCACAACTAGTTTCGAGCTACGGCGGAAAAGTCACTGTCAAAGATAGAAACGAGCCATTTGTTGACGCACCGGAGACGACAAACAACGTCCGTGGAACCGCCTTTGTACTGCGGTTACCGCGTTCGGAGTGACCAACAGCGTTATCCAAACGGGTTGCCGCCGCCCATCCCACCAGGGCCGCCGGGGCCACCCGGACCACCACCCTGTTGCATCTGTTTCATCATCCGTTCCATATCGGCATCGCCCATCCCCTGGAACTGATTGAGCGCTCGGTCCATCATGCGATGTTGTTCGAGCAGTTCACGGATGCGCTCTTCGGGTTTGCCTGAGCCACGGGAAATCCGTTTCATTCGGCTCGCACCGACGACACGTGGATTTTCCATCTCTTCGTCGGTCATGGAATCCATGATAACCTTGTAATCTTGCATCCGTTCTTGGGTCATATCCATCGCATCGTCGGGCAGCTGGTCCATTAACCCACCACCCATACCGGGAATCATATCGAGCACTTGCCCAAGCGGACCCATCTTGTTCATCGCCTCCATCTGCTTTTGCATATCTCGGAGGGTGAATGTTCCCTCCAGCATATCCTCGGGGTCCCAGTCTTCATCTTCAGCCTGCGTTTCCTCCATCGCGCGCTCGACGCGCTCGGCAAGTTGCTTGATATCGCCCATCCCGAGCAATCGAGAGACGAAACTCGATGGCTCGAACCGTTCGATATCCTTGACGGTTTCACCGGTTCCCAGGAAAGCGATTGTCGAGTTCGTCTCGTTGACAGCCGCCAGTGCGCCCCCACCTTTTGCAGTCCCGTCGAGTTTGGTGATGGTGACACCATCAATACCGATAGCCTCCTCGAACTCCTGAGCCTGGTCCTTTGCGCTCTGGCCCATCGCTGCATCGAGAATCAACAGATTCCGGTCGGGATTGACTGCGGCGGCAATACGCTCAATCTGTTCGATAAGCTCCTCGTTAAGCCCGTCCCGACCTGCGGTATCCACAATCCGAACGTCGGCATCCTCAGTTGCTTCCAGGCCTTCGCGCGCAATCTTGACCGGGTCGTCCGCGTCCGCGTCACCGTAGAAGTCTACTTCCGCGTTTTCGGCCATCTGCTTGGACTGGTCGTACGCACCGGGCCGGTCCGTATCCGTCTGAATAACTGCCGGGCGAAGGCCTTTTTTCGAAAACCACCACGCCATCTTGGCCGCAGTGGTCGTTTTTCCCGACCCATACAGGCCGGCGAGCAAGATAGTCTGGCCTTCGAGCGGAAGTTCAGTCGAATCACCGACGAGTTCGACCAGTTCTTCGTAGACGATACGAAGCACCCAGTCGCGCGCAGAGGTTCCAGCAGGTGGTTCCTCCTGTAGCGAGCGGCTTTCGATGTTATCGGAAAGATCCTGAACGAGTTGGATATCGACATCTGCCTGAATCAGCGAGCGTTGAATCTCCCTGACGACATCCTCGATATCTTCCTCTGAGAGCCGGGATTTCCCGCGGAGGTTATCGAGCGTGCTCCGAAGGGAACTCCCTAGATTGTCGAGTACCATTTGTGCGTCGCTATGCGGTCACGTCGCTAAAGCCTTTTTCTCGACAGAGGAATCAGCGGTGATTTGTTGAATAAGCATGACGTTGGCTTTTACTAGCATACCGGTAGTATGTGTTTACCGCAAAATTCACGCGGCAGTACCGTATCTGAGGCGCTGATAACCTGCCCGCTGGTGGCTTGAACAGTCCGATGGAATTTTATGAGGGAACGGAGAATCTCAGTATATGCCCTATACGTGCCGCGACTGCAAGCGGACATTTAGTTCGGAGCTAGAACTCGACCTGCATCAGGACAACTGTACGGACGGGGAACTGTTCTGTGAGTCCTGTGGGTCACGTTTTGCCGAGCGGGAGGCCACCGAGGACGGCTGGCACTACCGTTGCCCAACTCCGGACTGTGATGGTGAAGGAATCGGGAAGAATATCTATCAGGTATCGGAAATGCGTCTGCAAACGCCGTAACGAGTGTCTATGACTGTTGTTGCGTTATTGAGTGTCGCGCCTGTCAAAGAGGGAGGGATGGCTGAAGATGTGGCGGATGCCGTCGCTGCGCTTGATGAGCATGACGTACAGTACGAAACGAACCCGATGGGGACCGTCATCGAGGCGGACGATATCGAGACGCTCTTTGCGGCTGTAGCCGACGCGCATACGGCTGTGGATGCAGAGCGTGTCAGTACGTTTCTGAAAATCGATGACAAGCGAACCGTGGAGACAACTGCTCAGGAGAAAGTGACCTCTGTTGAAAAACATCTGGGACGGCCAGCAACAAGCGAAAGACCGGAGCAGTAAGAAGCGATTAGCTGAGTTAGTGCCCCAAACTACGCTCTCTTTTCTTTCCCATCCCACTCCGCCGAATTGTCCCGTGGTTCGTAATTAAGCACCTCTTTCGCCCGCTCAAGCGAGTAGTATTTCCGGTCGTTATCGGAGATGCCGTAGACGATTTCGTACTCATACTCTGCTTTGAGCGCACAGTCATGAATATGGGCACAATCGGCCGTTGAGAGCCACATCGCCTGTCCGCGTTCGTAATCAATCGGCGGATGGTCCTCGTTCAGGTTGCCGATGCGGATGTTACAAACGGAGATATCGTACTCGTCGTGATAGTATCGACCGATGATTTCACCCGTTGCTTTGCTGATGCCGTATTTGTTTCCGGGGCGGGGAAGTTCCGTTCCATCGAGTCGGAACTCATCGTGCGCACGGTACATCTCGGGTGTTCGCTCGTCGGATTCGAACGCGCCGACGGCATGGTTCGATGAGGCGTAGACCACCTTCTCAACATCGTGTTCGACAGCCGCCTCATATACCGTATGAGTACCGTCAATATTGTTGGTCAGAACACTATGCCATGGTGCTTCACGACGAGGGTCGCCAGCAAGGTGGATGACGGCGTTGACGCCGTCCATCGCTGGGCTTACGTCAGCCATATCCTGTACTTCCCCCGTGAAATACGGCACGTCGGGTTCTTCTGCAGGCTGACTGTGGTACATCAACCGCCAGTCGTACTCGTCTTTCAGCCCTTCGTATATGGTCCGCCCGACGTGTCCACCAGCGCCAGTGAGGAGAACGGGCTCGTCCATTCAGTTGGTACAAACAGGACAGGCGATAAGTAGCATACGGTTTCCCGAAGTGCCAACACGATGGTTCGTTTGGAAGAACTGCTTGAACTCCGTACGACTCAAATACCGGTAGCTGTTACGACCTTTCGTGTCCCGACAGGCCGCACGTGTTGATACGCTGTTCCTCCATGAGGGTAAAAACGCCTATCAGGTTGTAGCAAACCGCAATGGTGAGCGATTGTTCCACGGCCGCCTCGAAATCAAAGAGACGAACGCTGGTCCACGCCCGGCCAGATTGCGAGTTATCGATGGCTCGAACGAAGAGTTGCGAAGCCCCGACGAGTTCGTCGATATCGCACGCAGAGCCTCGCGTATTCGTATCTCCGAGCAAACGTCGAAACATGGACGGAACGAACTGAGAACGCTCCTTGACGCCTATCAGCTGGAGGCCAAAGTCGTCCGAACCTGTCGGTTCTGTGCATCAGATGGGCGCTACTCGCCACTCACAAGCGAGACGGCAATCGAAACGGAAACCGAATCCATCTGTCCTGACTGTGCAAGCACAGAACTCGACCGACAGCTCGCCTATCACGGTAAAATATCGAGTTCCGCCCAGGAGCGCCTCGAATCGCTTCTCTTCGAAGTACAGGATTTAGAGCGGATTACAAACCTCCTCAAAGGAGAGCTTGACCCGGATTTGACCAAGTTTGATGAAATCAGTCCAACGGTCGAAGACGTCGACCCTGTTCCGGTTGATTCGCTCTCGTTGCATCCCGGCATCCAGGGAAAACTCGAAAGCAGGTTCGATACGTTACTCCCGGTTCAGAGTTTAGCTGTCGAGAACGGGAGTCTCGACGGACAGGACCAGCTTGTCGTCAGCGCAACGGCAACCGGGAAAACGCTCGTCGGTGAGATGGCTGGTATCAATCGGGTTCTCAACAACAAGGGAAAACTGCTTTTTTTGGTTCCGCTCGTCGCGCTTGCAAACCAGAAATACCACGACTTTCAGGAGGAGTATGGCGACCTCGTGGACGTGACGCTCCGCGTCGGTGCCAGTCGAATTAACGACAGTGGCGAGCGGTTTGACCCTGGTGCGGATGTTATAGTCGGAACCTATGAGGGTGTTGACCATGCCCTCCGGACGGGTCGTGACATCGGCGAGGTTGGAACAGTCGTCATTGATGAGGTGCATACGCTCGGTGAGGGCGAGCGAGGTCATCGCCTCGATGGGCTCATCTCCCGTCTCAAACATGTCTGTCACCAGCAAGGGAGCGAAACGCAGTGGATATACCTCTCTGCGACAGTTGGGAATCCCGAGCGGCTTGCTGGCGCGCTCAGGGCCACACTCATTGAGTTCGAGGAACGGCCTGTCCCAATCGAACGCCACGTGACCTTTGTCGATGGGCGGGAGAAAATCCAGATAGAAAATAAGCTGGTCCGACGGGCCTTTGACACCAAATCGAGCAAAGGCTATCGCGGACAGACAATCATTTTCACGAACTCACGGCGGCGCTGTCACGAGATTTCACGGCAGCTTGAGTACGCATCCGCTCCATACCACGCTGGACTTGATAACAATCGTCGTAACCGCGTTGAGAGGAAGTTTGCAGACCAAGACCTTGCGGCAGTTGTCACAACAGCGGCGCTCGCAGCAGGAGTTGACTTCCCCGCTTCGCAGGTGATTTTCGACTCGCTGGCAATGGGTATCGAATGGCTTTCAGTCCAGGAGTTTTCACAGATGCTGGGTCGCGCCGGTCGACCGGATTATCACGACAAAGGAACCGTCTATCTGCTGGTCGAACCCGAAGGCTCCTATCACGGGAGTCAAGAGATGACCGAAGACGAAGTGGCCTTCAAACTGCTCAAAGGCGATATGGAGCCGGTACAGACCGGATATAATGAGGAAGCGGCTATTTCAGAAACGCTTGCGAACGTTACCGTTGGCGGTGCACATGCGAAACAACTCAACGATGCGATGGTCGGGGAGGTACCGACGAAGTTTGCGCTTGGGAAGTTGCTCGAATACGAGTTCATCGACGGATTAGAGCCCACACCGCTGGGCCGGGCAGTGACGACTCACTTCCTCTCACCGAGCGACGCCTTCGCGCTGCTCGATGGTATCAGGAAAGGAGATTCACCGTACGAACTGGTAGCGCTGATGGACCAGCGCGACAATGAGCAATAACCGGTAAAGTCCGATTACTCGAACGGGTGTTCGACGATAATCGACTCGTCTCGCCCAGGACCGATACCGACCGCGTAAATAGGCACATCAAGTTCGTCACTAATGTACTCCAGATACGTTCGAGCATTCTCGGGGAGTGCCTCGTATCCCTCATCGGCGACGGCTTGCCAGTCGGCCTCGGGCCATGGCTCGAACTCTTTGAACACGGGTTCGCACTCCGCCCAGCGTTCGGTCGTTGCTGGAACCGTCAGGCGTTGGTCACCATCGAGTTCGTAGGCATGGCCGACAAAGAGTTCGTCCAGTCCGGCGAGCGTATCAATGTGATTGACTGCAAGTCCGGTGAATCCGCTGGCTCGTGTCGCGTGGCGGAGAATTGGCATATCAAGCCAGCCGACACGGCGGGGACGGCCAGTAACAGTACCGTACTCACCACCGGCATCTCGGATATACTCGGCTAACTCTTGCTCTTCCGGGTCTGCATTTCCGTCGTAGCCGGGCGTATCACCTTCGACGCCAGCGAGTTCGGTCGGCATCGGACCGCTGCCAACGCGCGAGAGATACGCTTTGACGATACCGACGACATCACCGTCACCGACGACACTGGGTCCGAGGCCGGTCCCCGTCGCTGCGCCACCGGCTGTTGGATTAGATGAGGTGACGTACGGGTAGTTCCCATGGTCTATATCAATCATCGTCCCCTGTGCGCCCTCAAAGACGATATTCCCCCCTGCGTCGAGTCGGTCAGCGATGAAATTACCCGCCTCGATAAACATTCCTTCGGCTTCAAGGCGCTGGCCGTATTCGCGATACTCCTCATAGAGCGCGTCGATATCGAACTCCTCGCCTGTCTCTACGCCGTAGACATCCTCGGCGAGCGCGCGCTTTTGCGGAACAGTGTATTCGAGTTGCTCACGAAGCGCGTCCGGATTGGCGAGGTCACCGGCTCTGATACCGCGACGACCCATCTTGTCCTCATAAGTCGGACCAATGCCGCGGCCAGTCGTTCCAACCTCCTGGTCTGATTCACTTTTCACGTCTTCTTCGATACCATCAAGCACCCGATGGTATGGGAAGATGATGTGCGCGCGACGAGCGACACGAACATCCGGGTCAAGGCCGCGCTCGGCCAGTGCATCGAGTTCGTCAAAGAGAGTTCGTGGGTTGACAACACAGCCGTTGCCGAGTACGCCGATTTTCCCGCGGACAACACCGCTGGGAATCAACGAGAGCTTGTACTCGGTACCTTCGTGAACGACAGTGTGGCCCGCGTTGTCTCCGCCTTGATAGCGGGCAACGACATCTGCAGGCTCGCCGAACAGGTCGACGATTCCGCCTTTTCCTTCATCACCGAGCTGTGCGCCGACGATTGTAACGGTCATCAGCCGACACTTCCGTCCACCACGGTAAACAGATTACGGTCCCCGATTGGATATACCGGTCGACGGAACAATTGATAGTTCTTCCGCAAGTGGTGACGAATCTCTCACAGCTTCCGTCAACCGGTATAGTTGCAAAAACCGATACTGAAGCCAAAGGTTTATTTCTACCATGCGCGAAGTTATCATATCAAGACAGCAGTCAGAGCCACCTGACAATTGAGAACCGTACTTTCGATAGTTCTCCAGTTTTTGTCAACAGGTGGCCATCTGCTCCAGAAAACGGTTCGTGACGGAACTCTGTGGTGTAGCACACGGGGTGTACCGGACGACAGATATCCCATTGCGTTGAGGTTTTAGGGAGGTCGAGGGTAACTTTTAAATCACGTCAATACTAGTTAACAATTGCCATGATAGACAGACTGGAAAAGGAAGTCGACATGTTGGAGCGACATCTGCAGGTTCTGCGGATGGTTATCGAAAACGAACCAATCGGCATCGTGAAGATGTCCAACGAGACGGGCTACCCACATCACAAGGTACGCTATTCGCTTCGCGTTCTTGAGGAAGAAAACCTCATCGAGCCATCAAGCCAGGGTGCAATTACGACCGACGACACCCACGAATTCGTCGGTGAACTCGACGGAAAAGTGGACCACATCATCGAGAAACTCGATGGGATGAAACTCGACGAAGCAGCAGAAGTTGAAGGTTAGAGTTCGGGAACGGCCATATGGAAGTTGTCGTTACGAGCCTCTACTAGACACAGATGATAGCCTGTTTTTCGTGAGAGGTTCACGAAGCTTTTGCGTTTGTCGCGTTTGAGGAACCCACTTTTTGTTGCCTCACCTGCAATCTCGAGCGCGCCCGGTTCGAAAAAGCTGCGCGTGACGAGGAAGGCCCCGGCAAACTCTTCGACAGATTGACCAACCAGTTCGGCGGACGTAATCAATCGCTCCATCATCCCAGCGGTTGCCGCCTCGCGGGAGTCATTTAAGTTTGCAACGAGCAGCGGCCCACCCATGCGGTCGCGCAAAACGATGTCAAACGATTCTTCGAGCGTTATCTCTTCCCCATCTTCCATGGTCTGTACCTCGATTATCCCCCCAAGCTCAGCGCGGTCAACGTTCGGCAAGACATCATAGAGCTCCTGAAGGGGTTTTGCGTGTCCAGTATCCCGTATCTCGAACAGCAGTTCGCGCACGAGCCATTCGACAAACTGATACTCAACGGTACTATCCAGAAATTCCGCATATGTTTGGCCGCCCACGGAAACGGAGTTCGCATCGAACTGTGTGTGTTTTTCGAGCCGTAGATTGTTGTTGAGTTCCTGTCGGCTAGCATCCCCATCATGTGCTGTATCAAGCGTTGTGTCACCCTTTGATTTGTAGCGGAAGAAGATGTCAGTTCCTTGGAGTGCTTCTTGCGGGGTAATCCGCTGTTCGGCATCGGTTGCGGCACCGAACTCACTCTCTAGACGAGTTATCTCAGACTCTAGCTGTTCAACCTCTGCAGCCAATTCATTCCGTTCCGAACGAACTGCTTCAAGCTCTGCTGTCAGCTCTTGATTTTCCGCTTCGAGCTCGTCCCGCTCGGTTTCAAGTTCCTCGACTCGTTCGTCAAGCTCTTCCTTTTTGGCTTCAAGCTCCGATACTCTCGCTTCCTGTGCAGCAGCCTCAGCGCCATCCGATTCAGACGACTCATCACTGTCTGGGACCTTCCTTTCCGTGTCGTCAGCTGGCTGACTTGCTGGCGCAGTAGAGTCAGTTTGTGGTGGCGATTGGACCGGTGTGGTGGTACGAGCTTGCTCTTGGCTCTGGGATGGTGCTGGTGATTGCTGGTGCGATTGGTGGGCAGGCTGCTGTCTCTGTTCAGGCGGCTGGCTAGTCGGTCGTCCCGCATGTGTCCTTGTTGCAGGCTCTGTCTGTTTCTCCTGTGTCCGGGTGGGGTCGAGCGACGGAACCGAGTATGTCTCTATCGGCTGAGAATGTCCTTGGGATTGTCTGATAGGTCCTTGTTTTCCCTGTCTGGGTGAGGTCTGTGAGTGAGTGGACGGCGGGACTGATTCGGTGGGTCGATGTGAATCAGCCTGCGTGGACGTTGTATCAGTACGAGCCGGGCCAGACTGTGGTGAATCTGTCTGTGTCTGACTCCTGTCTGGGGTGTTCTGGTCCTGCTGAGTCTCGCTTTCGTTTTTGGAACGGGTATCCGCTGCTGTATCAGCGGATGATTCCGCTGACTCACGGTTGCTCTCAGACCCAGTATACTTGTCTTCAGTCTCCTCACCAGGTGAACTCTGCTCGGGGGTTACTCGGTCGCTCGTAGTCGATTCGTCGTCCGTGCCCGTTGTTTCAGCAGCGTCATCTGCTGGAGAGTCTCCCATAGCGTCGGCACCCGCGTCAGTCTCCGGTGCTTGAGTATCCCCAGCTTCGGAATCGTCGTCTGGTTCCGCTTCAGCTGGTTCGGGTGGCTCCGGGAGGTCGAGTGGTGAAATTTCTGCGGGGCGAATCTGGTAGATACCAACCTCATCGTTAGCCGTTTCGAACGCTTCATCACCGTCAATAAGCCGTGCGGATTCCCCAACGAAGCCGACGCTCATTGAGCGGCCACCATGGTAAACCAGGTAATAATCCCCAGATAGTACGTTTTCGGATAGTTCGATATAGCCGGTAAACCCGCCATCAGAGAGCTTGCTATCGACTTCAGCAAGACTTGTCTTTTCGGAATAAAACTCATCGCGGACGCCCTCGTTGTCTGCTTGCATCACCGCAAGCACCGGAAGTGCGGGAGATGGCGATTCGTAGGCCGTGCCCGCAGCCCCGTCAAAATCAGTTATGTCGCCATCTTCAATTCCGATTGCAACACCTTTGGTCATGAACAATGCTGTACTGCCAGTCCGGATAACGCCCGAAAACTCCTCTTCGGCGAGGTCAGTGAGTGTCTGATACCCCTCCGTGAAC
>LKNH01000060.1 GCA_001564135.1 Halobacteriaceae archaeon Tc-Br11_E2g27
AAACAATCACAGCGGCGAAGGCGGCTACGGAAGAAGGGCTCCCCCTGCAGATTAACACGACAGTCTGTCAGGAAACTGTCGGTGAACTGCCGGAGATTCGTGACCTCGTCGATGAACTGGGAGCGGTTCTCTGGTCGGTGTTCTTTCTGGTTCCAGTCGGCCGCGGGGCTGTTCTTGACCCAATTGACCCGGAGACCGCCGAGACGGTGATGGAGTGGTTACACGAGGTACAATCTGAGGCCTCATTTGGAATAAAAACGACCGAGGCACCACACTACCGACGGGTTGCGCTCCAGCAAAAGCAGGTCGATAATCAGGACCGAATGAAACCGGATGGAATTGGGCGACGGACTGGGATTACGGCCGGTGATGGCTTTGCATTCGTGAGTCACATTGGTGATGTCTATCCCTCCGGCTTTCTGCCGCGGTCGGCCGGAAATATCCGGGAAACCGGAATCGTCGATATATATCAAAACGCCCCATTGTTCACAAATCTCCGACAGAAAAACGCTCTCAAAGGCAAATGTGGTGCCTGCCCGTTCCGACGGGTCTGTGGAGGGAGTCGCTCGCGTGCCTATGCACACACCGGTGACCCACTGGAGAGCGACCCACTCTGTTCGTTTGTCCCTGAGGGATACGATGGTCCATTACCCGATTCCTGGAACAAAGGTGGTGATGGTATGACTCCCCGGTCCGACCTCCAATTCTCATTTTCTCATTAACGTGTAAGCAACCGCTTTGCGCGCTTTCGGTCTGCTGGCTCATTCACGTTCACCCGCCAGCCATCTAGTTCGACTGCCTCGACGGTTGCCCCTGTCGCCAGCAGTTGATTGATGACATCTGGCAGTTCGTACTCTCCACGCTCGGATGGGTCGACCGCCTGATACGCATCAAAAAATCGGGTGGACAGTCCATACACACCGGTCGTAATCTGATTGGAAGGGGGATTGTCGGGTTTTTCAACGAGCCGTTTTACGCGTCTATCCTCGTCCGTCACCACCACGCCCGTTGTTCGAGCGGTTCCTTTGTCTGCGGTTTCAGTGAGCAACGTGACATCCGTCGATGGCTGCTGTTGGGTCCGAAAGACGGATTGCGGGGAAAACCCGAGGACATTGTCCCCATTGACTACAAGAAAGTCATCGGAAACCAACGGTTCGGCCTGGGCAATTGCGTGTGCCAACCCCTGCTGTTTCTCTTGTCGGACATAATCCAGCGAGAGCGAATCGTATCTCTCCCCGTACTGGTTCACAATTTGTTCACCCCGATACCCAACAACGATAATCACCTCCGTCAGTACCGTCTCCGTCAGTCGGTCAAGCAAATGCGACAACAGTGGCTTCCCTGCGATATCTACAAGCGCCTTGGGTTGTGTCTCCGTCAACGGGCGCAACCGTGTTCCTTTCCCCGCTGCTGGAATGACGGCCTGCATGAATGAATTAATACAACGAGCGACCGAACAAATAGCTAATGACCGGCGATGATTCGGGGAAACCTCTCGATGAAGGCGTTGCAGACCTACACATGCACACCACTGCGTCTGATGGGACGCTCACTGTCGCTGAACGGGTTGCACTTGCGGAGGAACGCTCCCTCTCAGCAATTGCTATCACTGACCACGATACGCTCTCTGCTGACCTCTCTGAACCGGTAACAACGATTGGGTCCGTCGACGTTATCGCTGGCGTTGAAGTACGCGCGGACCTCTTCAATACGAAGATTGAGATACTTGGATACTTTCTCGACCCTGCTGACGAGCAGTTACAGGAGTTACTTGCACAGGCCCGGGAATTTCGTACCCGGCGAAATACCGAACTTGTCGAGCGGCTTGCCCGTGTTGCGGACCTCGATATTACGTACGAATCTCTCGCTGATTCGGTAGAGGGGGCGCTGGGACGACCGCACCTTGCAGAAGTGCTCGTAGAAAACGGACGAGTTGATTCGATACAGGAGGCCTTCAACGAGTATCTAGCCAGAGATGGCGAGGTCTACGTTCCGATGGAACGACTCGATGCCCCAGCAGTCATTGAAACGCTCCATGCCGCGGGTGGCGTCACGTCTCTTGCTCACCCGGGACGAATCCGAGCAGACACTAAACAGGTTGAACAGATGGTAGAGCGCCTTGTTGAACTGGGAATCGACGGCCTCGAAGTCTGGTACCCGTATGGCGCAGTCACGGCTGTGGACGATTTACCTATCACTCCTGACCGTGCGCTTGAACTAGCACACCGCTATGACCTCATCCCGACAGGCGGCTCTGATTGTCACGGCCCAGGCTCGGAGAAGTTCAGACTCGGAGAAGTGCGAGTTCCTGTTGAAACAGTTGACGCGCTTAGAGCACGTCATGCAGAATTGGCTGCTGAACGGGCTGAGAAACCGTAGTTCACTGCGCATCCGCGACCAGTGACAGTGCTTCCTCAAACAGGGCATCAGCCCGCGTCGAATCGCGCGCTTCCGCGGTCACGCGAATTACTGGCTGGGTTCCGCTGGCCCGAAGTAAGAACCACCCATCATCAGTTTCGACGCGAACGCCATCCAGCGTTTCAACCCGGTCAAACCGCTCAGTGATTGTTTCCGAAAGGTGACTCATCACGCCCGACTTATCCGAAACCTCGATAGAATCTCGGCGAATTGGATACTGGTCGACGTGTTCAACGAGGGCCGAAAGCGGTCCTCGCGTTTCAACGAGCTCGACGAGTTTGCACGCTGCAAGCGGCCCATCCGGACAGAGCGTCTCTTCCGGCCAAATCCAGGCACCGCTTGGCTCGCCACCGAAGACGACAGCAGGAGCGGTCGATTCTTCGGCGACGTAGACGTCTCCGACTTTCGTCCGGATGAGCGAAGCTCCCGAGCGAGATAATGCATCTTCGACGGCAAGACTTGTATCGACAGGCGCTGCAACGCTGTCCCCCTCACCTGCTTCGGCCGTTGCAAAGAGCGTCAACAGCACATCTTTCGGAACGAACCGCCCGCGTTCATCCACCGCCATCATCCGGTCTGCATCGCCATCGTGAGCAATACCGAGGTCGCTTTCCGTGCCTGCAACGGTTTGCATTAACGCGTCAAGTGTCTCTTCGTTGGGCTCGCTCGGTCGGGCCGGAAACGCACCGTTTGGCTCGCCGTTCAGTGTCGTCACGTCACAGCCGAGCGAATCAAGTGTTCGTGCCGTAATCTGTCCCGTTCCGTTGCCAATATCAACGACAACCGATGGCTCAGATGCTATCGAGACTGCCGATTCGATGGCTGACTGGTGGAACCTGTCAAGTCCCTGAACCGTTTGCTCGTCCCCAAACCCATCCCACTGGGCAAACTGATACTCACTCTCTTCGATACGAGCAGTAATCGCTTCTCTTTGAAGCGGCCCGAACGCCTTTCCCGACCGATTCCAGAGCTTGAGTCCGTTGTCTGTCGGCGGGTTGTGAGACGCAGTAATGATAATCCCAGCATCTGCATCCAGTTTCTCAACGCCACGAGCCAGTGTTGGTGTTGCAACGACACCGCCACGCAGGACTGTACTTCCACATTCGCGAAGTCCTGCACTCACTGCATCGGCAAAGACACAGCCACTTTCTCTGACATCTTTTCCAACCAGAACCTGTTCGTATCCCTCCGAGGCAACAGCACGACCGACAGCCAGTGCAACATCGGCAGTGACTGCTTCGCCAACTGGACCGCGGATACCGCTCGTTCCGAACATACTGATACTGACGACGAACGGACCTTTGTACCTACGGGTAAGAGAACGTATTTCACAAGCAATCGTGAACAGTCACTGACTCTGTTCAAGTTCGCCTGTCAGCAACCCACAGACATCCGCTTCTGCATCGAAACAGTCGGGGCAGTCCGGACTGCGGTCGATAATCGTATCAAGGCGCTCAGCGACCGTCTCATCGATAACAGGCTCCAACTGTTTGGCCTCCGCACGAAACTCCTCGACTTCGAGCACTTCATAGAGGAAGCGCTCGATAATACAGTAATGTTTCAGCGCTTCTCGTGCCCTGAGAATGCCTTCATCGGTGAGTTTCACTCCTTTGTACTTTTCATGGATGCAGAGTTCTCTCCCCTCGAGTTTTCCAATCATCTCGTTTGCACTCGCCGGGCTCACATCCAGCAGTTCCGCAATTGAACCCGTCGAGGCGGGCCCGTTTTCGATATCCTGTACCAGATAGATTGCTTTGAGATATTGGTCAGCAGTGTTCATATCAGTCCCTCCGCTCCATCAGTTCAGTCACTTCTTCGACACCCTCCTTTTCCTCCGCTCGGAGTTCGCGGAGCGTCGAAAGGACGTGCTCTCGGTCGATGCTAAAGGCGGTATCTGTTTCCTCGATTGCTTCAATCAGGTCATCGTAGAATTTGTACGCCGTTTCCTCGTTACAGAGTTGGTCATACAACACGCCGTCAAAGTCCTGGTCTGCCTCGTATTGTTCCTCGACGAGCCGTTGAATCTCCTCGAACCCAATCGTTTCAGCATCCAGTTCCGCGACTAGTTCCTCAAGACGCTGACGGTGGTCTGCAGACTCCGTTGCGGCTTCTTCAAGCAACTCCTTGGTTTCGTCATCGAGGTCTTCGGTCTCTGCTGCATGCTTTGCAGCGCGCGCCTCAACCACTTCTTCAAGGACAATCCCAATCTGTAGCAGACGAGCGAGTTGGTGGTCAGAGCCTACTGGCGTGCGAAGGCTCATTGTGACCTCCTCCTCGGGAAAGGAACTGATAGATAGCTGCTCATACGACAACCACAGGTTCACGCGAACTTAAGCCTCCCTGTCGTCTCCAAACATACTCTCTTCATACTTCCGGACGTAACTTCGGGACCATACTCGCCACCACGGGGTGGCGAGATTGTTCAATAGCTTCCGCCCAGTAGTATCAAACGACGCCGCGAACGAGACTTCCCAGCACCGCCGCTCCGAGTGCCATGGCTACGGGGATGACGACAAAGATGCCCATGCCAAAAACGGCACCGACTGCACCACCCCATGCAAGCCACACACCCCACGCGAGGATGACGATAATCCCGAATCCCACACCAGCCAATATCGCACGTGAGAGTGAGGTAGCGACTAATCCCACCAAAGCACCACCGACCACGATGCCTAGCCACGAAAGCGTTGAGAGGGCTATGCCAACGGCAATTGCTCCTATCATCGCAAGCCAGTGTATTCGGGGGTCCGTTCGTATTCGTCGAACTCTCACCGTCTGCTCTGCCTGTTTTTCCGTCATCGCTCTCCCTCCTCAAAGGTAATGGAGACGTCATCCGGTCGCTCACGGGAGAGCCGCCGATACTCACCGTTTGCCCAGCGTTCGACCTGACTGTCGTAATTCTCATCGAAATATCGTCCCGAGTTTCCGCCGGCCAGAATTCCGAGGTACTCTCCATCCTCGCTCAAATCAACCTGCATTTCCCAACCGCCACCCCATGGCCCTTCCCGCCCGAAATTCCAGACCGTATAACCGCTTCCACCGCGTGGATACGACGGATAGCTGAGAAAGTCAAGTTCCGTCAGATGGGTCATCACACCAGTGTGCGAAATATCCCCGTAGATCTCATACCCTGCTTTCTCGATTTCATCCACGGCGTCTCGAAGCGCGTTTCGCATTACTGGTCCTCTTCCACTCGGTCCAAACCAACGACTCTCCTGGTCAAGCGCGGCGATGCGTCCATCGGAGGGATAATATTCGCTGCCAAGGCCAGCCTCAGCAAACGGTTCACCAAGTACTCGCTCGCGGTAGTGGGCCATCCAGAGCGCAAAATAAAGGGGTGCCTCCTCGTCAGGTTCCATCCGATAGTCCCACGAAGCAAGTATCTCGGCGACGTTCTGTAGCTGTTCCTCATCCGTTCCGTCCACAGCGTCGACAAGCGGCTCCACCAGCTCTGCGGCTCTCCCATCGTAGGTATCCCGGCCAAGTTCCTCAAGAAACGCCATATCGACCGGCTCTTCCGATTCGATGCGTTCGTCGAGCAAGTCGTATATCCGTTCGCCGCGATAGCCGTCCGCGTACGATTCAGCGAAATAGTACTCCAGTTGGTCGTCCGGGATGATTTGTTGATTTGCCGTTGAGAGATACTCCGGGTTGATGACATGCGGTTGTTGTTCAAACGGAACAAACCCGTCCCACGTTGGTCTTGTGAACGGTTCAAATCCGTCACCGAATCCGCTCCCCCATTCGCCTTCCTGTGCTGAACCGTCGAAAATGCGGTCGCCCCTATCTGGGTCTCCGTCAGTATATCGTATCGGATGCTGTCCGGTCGTGTAATAGAGCGTGTTTCCGTCACGGTCAGCATACAGAAAATTCTGTGTGGGTGAATCAAACTTCGAGACCGCGTCAAGTGTCTCCTCGAAGGAGGTACTTTTTGTCAGGTTGTAAATAGAGATGGTCGTTTCAGTTGCTGCATGTCCCGTCCAGGCGAGTCCAACCTGTTGTCCAGACTCCTCGATAACTGGACCGTGCACTGACCGTTTGACCTCGACAGTTTGATTTTCCCCACCCGAGACGACAATCTCCTGTTCGGTAATCTCGAACTCTCTTGTTTCGTCGCCATACTCGTAGGTCTCGTCATCACTCTCGTACTGATAGAAATCAATGACGTCAGAACCGGCGTTTGTAAAGCCCCAGGCAGCAAAATCCGATTCGCCAATGACTACTGTCGGAACTCCCGGAAAAGCAGCCCCTCTCACGCGGTGTTCCGGACCGTCCAGGTGCATCTCGTACCAGATTGGCGGCGCCGTTAGTTCGAGATGCGGGTCATTGCTCAGGAGTGGGCCATCGCCGGCAGCATATTCCTCGCTGATGACCCAGCTATTCGAGCCCAGAAACTCGTTTGGTTCGTGGCGACTCAGATAATCGACGATATCGGCTCCGACCGCTGGTTCGGTCGCCTCTGGTGGCCGTTCGAACTGCTCTCCCGCGTCATCGAGTCGGTACTCCTCCTCCCAGTATTCTTCCCGAATAATCGGTGCCTCGTGGTCCATCCTGTCACGATAGAGTTCCGCCGTCAACTCCTCGCCAAATTCTTCTTTGAGGCGTGCACGCCGCAACGTACGAAAACTCCCTGTCAACGTCCATGAGATGATTTTTTCGACGAGTGTTGTGTCGGTAATCGTCCACGGCTCAGGCTCGTAATCAAGAAGGCGGAATCCTAACTCAAGCGAGCCCTCCTCAAACCCGGCAGTTACCCCATCAGCGTATGCCGAGAGCATTGGCTCGACTTCAGTTCCCATGAGATGCTCCGCAGTAGCCTCCGCGGCTTCCTGAAACATCATCTGTCGGTGAAAGCGGTCGGATTCAACCTCGCTTTCGCCGACGACTTCAGCGAGTCTCCCACTGAACAGGCGACGTTGAAGGTCCATCTGAAATCCTCGGTCCAGCGCCTGGACGTATCCAGCAGCGAACGATAGCGCTTCCTCGTCATTTGCGCTGATATGTGGCACCCCCTCCTCGTCGTAACTGACGGTCGCATCCCCGTATGGACTTGTAACTCTCTCGGGGCGGTCATGTCGTGTTGCATCCCACACTGTCCCCGAAAGCGGTGCGAACTGGTTGAGTAACTCTCTCACAGGAGAAAGGCTAGCCCCCACGACGCCTGCGCCGACGAGCCCACCTAACACGGCGCGGCGAGTCTGTTCCCGTTCCATGCGATGGTATCTCTCACCGCGTTCTCATGTATGTTTCGTCATACTCACACCGTCAGCAATCCCCTAGTCGCTCAGTAGTTGGGATTGCTAGTTGCTCCCGGCTGCCTCTTCGACACGTCCTGCATATTTTTCTAGCTCCGAGGCAAGCGTCCGTGCTTCCGTCGCACTCATTCGGACACGCTCAGCGTGTGCAGGCAACAGATCGAGTTCAGTGTTGTCGAGTTCTAGCTCCAATGTCACGTGCTCAGGGTTCTCACGCGGAGCGGTGACGTTGAGGACACCGTAGGCTGATTCTTCAAACTCATGGCCGACTGCCTCGGCCTCAAGTAAGTCGAACGTGGTGTAAGCGTTGATTTTCAGTAATCTGTCGGACATGGTTGTTAATCGTCCGCTGGGGTTGATTCTTCGAGCGGGTTACCATCTGCATCAGTCGGCGCTGGCGAAGCATCCATTGAATCCTCTTCAGCGTATGGATACCACGTTAGCTTGGTGTTATGCATCATTGGGTCATCGTAGCTCGTTTCTTCGGGTTCGATGAACTCGCTTAATTCATCTTCTTCATGTCGAGCGATGAATTCTCGGAAGCTTTCGCCATCCGTTCTGTTGTCTGCAAACGTGTTGATGAGGTTCTTGATTGCCCCTGGGACTTCATCCGCTGGAACACGCTGACCGACCCACTTGGCAAACTGTGGGTTCTCGCCAAGCCCTCCACCAAGACCGATATCTAACGCTTCGACTGCTTCCCCGTTCTTTCTGGTTTTCATCCCACGGAGCGAGATATCCGCAATCTGTGGCTGGGCACAGGAAGCCGTACATCCTGAAAGATGAATGTGAAAATCCTCCACGCTCTCCGGCAGCTCGACGTTTTCTTTGAGCCAGCGGGCGTACCGAACCTGTCTGTTTTTCGTCTCTACAATCGACAGCGAACAAAACTCGGTTCCCGTACAGGCAACTGACCCACGCATGAACGGATGGGGGTCAGGTGAGTACTGATTAAGCAACTCCTCGTCCAGCAGGTCATCCAGTCTCTCCTCCGGTACGTCGGTAATGATAACGTTCTGTCGCTGTGAGATGCGAATTTCGCCGGAGCCATACTCGTCTGCAAGCTGTGCCAACTCAGCTGTATCCGACGCACCCATCCGACCGACCAGCACGTTTAGGCCGACAAAGTAGTTACCGTCGCGTTGTTCGTGGACACCAACGAGGTCACCGGCTTTGTCTCCACCTGCATTGTAGGTATACTGCTCACGCAGGTCCGTCCCTGCTGGCTCCAACTCGAAATCGACAAACTCCTCCTGAAGGATACGACGGAATTTTTCGGTCCCCCATTCGTCGACAAGGAATTTGATTCGCGCGTTGTATCGGTCCTCTCGGTCACCATACTCCCGGAACAGTGCCGAAATGCCACCAGCAACGTCCGCCACACGTTCCGGCCGGGCGAACACATCCAGTGAACGGGCAAGCCGCGGTTCGTTCCGCGACAGACCACCACCGACCCGCACGTTGAACCCACGGACTTCCTCACCAGCAATCTCTTTGTACGCTGGCTCGAACGCCATATCGTTGATATCGCCTTGCCCCGACCCGTTCGCGGAGCCGGTCACCGATACCTTCCATTTCCGGGGGAGGTTCGAGTGGTCCTCGTTGCCCTTGAATCGCTCGTTAAGTTCCTGAATCACTGGGAGGGCATCGACAAACTCTGGTGCTTTGCCAGCCATTGGGTTCCCAACGATATTTCGCCAGGAATCGCCACAGGCCTGTTGGCTTGAAAGCCCAACTGCTTCCATCTTTGCAAAAATCTCGGGGATATCTTCGAGTTTGAGCCAGTGAAGCTGTATTGATTGTCGTGTGGTCCAGTCGACGTATGCCTCCCCAAACTCCGGATTGGACGCTGGCCCTGTCGCATACTCTCTGGCGAGTTCGGCGACGACTTCAGTCTGGCCCGGTTCGAGCACGCCGTTGGGTGTCCCAATACGCATCATGAAGTAACTTTCCTGCCCGTTGCGCTGATGGTAGAGTCCCCACCATTTGAACCGCTCTAGCCACGCATCGGTCTCATCCTCCGGAATGCTGTCCCACCCCTCCTCTGCAAACCGAAAGAGATGTTCCCGAATCTCGTTACCGTATACCTCGGATTTCCATTTCTCCACATCTGAAGGCATATTCCTGTTTAAAATCCCGTGGTTAAACGGTATACTACCGCGTCAACCCTTCCCGGTGGTTTCGTACACCGGAGAATGTTTCCGCTACGGCTGGTCTGCTCGCCCAACCGGCGATAAAACCACGTTCTCACGGTCATAATCCCGATATCTGCCCTGTATAATAGCGCCCACCGGGAGATGTCCAGGGACTCCGCTGACGCCACAACGGATACATTGACCGTATGTCTCGATTGCAACTTCGTTGTCCGCTGCAGTGACCTCAGTAAACCCTTCGGCGAGAAAATCGACAAGCTCACACTCACAGAATCCAGGTGCGTTAACCCGCCAGAGTTCGCTCACGCTCACCCGCCGTTGGTCGTTCACTGAGAGCCAGGCCCCATCATCGAGGATACGTAACGCCACGCTCATATTACACGTTGTCTCTCTACGCGGCTGTATGATTCGGCAGACGCAATCACTGACGGAATAGATGACGGGATTCTATCGATAAACCCACCGCAGTCTTGTGGTTATTCGGTTATGAACCCATCCGATATAGCAGTAATAGGTGCCGGTAGGCAGGAGAGAGCGATTGAATAGTTACTCGCTATCTGGTGCCAATTCACTGATTTGTCGAAATTACTTCGAGAACCGCCCGGTGGTCGAGAACGGTATCTGCACCAACCTGCCGCTCATTTCGACAGTCGATGGCGTGTAAGAATCCGTCGCCGATGTCCGAATGTAGATGATACGCAAAGTCCTCGGCTGTTGCGTCTTCTGGAAGCAGGAAACAATCGCGAAACGGCCCGTTGGTCCAGTTCCCCGAGGCTGAACCCGGAAACACAGCTTTGAGCGAAAGGACGTCAAAGACGGCAGTTTCTAGCGCCTGCTGCACCCCAGTCCCGCCAAATTCCTCGATAAACGTCCGGATTTGTTTGAGACCCTCGGCCTGCTCGACTGGCAAATTGTCAACAATCTCGAATGATGCTTCGCCCGGCGTATAGTCGATTGCACCCTGTTCGTTTGCGTTTTTGAGTGCTTTCTCCGCGTGTGCCGATACCGGAACGAACGTCAAATGGTCGTACTCAGGGTCTTCCGTGATTTCACCCCAATTTTCCTGCGCAGTGTCCGTAT
>LKNH01000061.1 GCA_001564135.1 Halobacteriaceae archaeon Tc-Br11_E2g27
CGACTTTCCATGGGCCGCCAAAATCCGACGTGAGGGCAGCAGTTATCGAAAGCTTGTCGCGGAGGCGAAGTCGCGTCCACAGGCGCTGTGTCGTATCGTTGAGGTCGCGGTCGAGCAACGCGATGGCGGCGGATTTCTCATCTGCGCTGTCGAGTGCCGTCTCAACAGACTGTTCTGGGTCGTGCTGGTACTCATCGTCATATCGGTGCCCTACGGCGTTCGTCAGCCAATGACCGAGAAACTGATAGCCTGTCTTCCCCGACAGGACATCGCTTGCATCGACTTCCTCCTCCGTATCGGCATCAGCCAGTTCCCGGTACCGCAGGTCATCAACTTCGACGGCGACGATATCGGGGTCGGTCGCTGCAAGCTGTTCATCGAGGTCGTCCGATTCCGCAGTCGCCCCGTACGAACTCTCGACGAACGTGACCGAACCCTTCCTGCTGTCGCTTGTCTCTACCGTGGCCAGTCGGTCGTATTGTCTGAGATAGCTCGGAAGCCGCTCAGCAGACAGTGAACTCGGGGTATCAGAGCCGTTCGGTTCGCTGTTCCCTGTGCCCATTGCTGATGAATACTCTCTGATGGGGCTAAAAATGAGAGGTATATAACCAAACCATCAGCAGGAATCAAACCGTAGCTGTCGCTTTCTGGTAGGTAAAAAATGCGAGAAGCTGTCGTCGAGAGCGTGTTACTCCTCGTCGCTACCGCGGCCGAAGAGTCGTTTGATACGCTCTAGCACCGAATTCGATTTCGCTCGAATGTTCAGTGCCACTTTGTGACACCTCAAAATCATGTTGGTCACTCCGAAAATAAAAAAGTGTCGCAAAGTTAGCAAACTGACGACTTGCAGAGCCTGCGGTTACCGCGACGTTTTTGGCCCCGTGTCAAGTATGCGCGAGCATGCAAGCACTCACGCTGGGGCCTGCCGGAACCTACTCGCATCGGGCCGCTCGCGCCGTCGCTGCCGAGGAGGATATCGCGTTTACTGAATCCGTCACCGCAATCATCGAAGCAATTGCGAGCGGTCGGTATGAACGAGGCGTTGTCCCGGTCGAAAACAGCATCGAGGGGTCAGTCACCGAATCGCTCGATGCCTTCGCAGAGTACGACGTTGCCGTTGTCAAAGAAATCATCACGCCAATTCGACATGCGTTGCTCGCCCAGCGCGAGAGCTTTGACCTCGTGGCCAGCCATGCACAGGCACTTGCCCAGTGTCGGTCGTATCTGGAAACGCAGTATCCCGACGCCGATGTCGAAGCTGTTGCAAGTACCGCTCGCGGTGTCGAGCGTGCCCGAGAGGACGAGACAGTTGCTGCAATCGGTCACCCGGCAAACGCGAGCAATGGGGACTCGCTGGTGGTACTCGGCGAGGATATTCAGGACCGTGACTCCAACGCAACCCGGTTTCTTGTTGTTGCACCAGCAAAAGACCGCTCGGAAGCAGGCAGCAAAACCTCGATTATCGTCTATCCGAACGTTGACTACCCCGGATTGTTGCTTCGCCTGCTCGAACCCTTTGCCGATAACGACATCAACCTCACTCGCGTTGAATCCCGACCGAGCGGTGAGCGACTCGGGGATTACGTCTTCCATTTCGATGTTGCTGCGGGGCTCTACGAGGACCGGACACAGCGGGCACTCGACATTGTCGAGGATATTGCCGAGGATGGCTGGGTCCGGACCCTTGGTTCATACGACAGCGAAACGGTATTGTAGCGGGTGACCACAGCCGAGAGCGAACAACGAATAGCTGAACAGAGAAACTCCCGGTCTTTACCAACCTCAGTCGCTCTACCGTGGAAATACTGTCCCTGTCGAACCCTCACATAGCACCCTCATTTCCAAAGGATTTATATAGAACCACATTCAATCTTTCCTTGATTATGGCTCAGCAGATGGGTAACCAGCCACTTATTGTACTCTCGGACGATAGTCAGCGAACATCCGGGAAAGACGCACAGTCGATGAACATTACGGCAGGTAAGGCGGTTGCCGAGTCCGTACGCACGACGCTCGGTCCAAAAGGGATGGACAAGATGCTCGTCGATTCCGGCGGCAGCGTTGTCGTCACGAACGATGGTGTCACCATCCTTGATGAGATGGATATCGAGCACCCGGCCGCGAACATGGTCGTCGAAGTCGCCCAGACCCAGGAAGATGAGGTCGGCGACGGAACCACGACCGCTGTTGTCATCGCTGGTGAACTGCTCTCGAAAGCCGAGGACCTTCTCGACCAGGATATCCACGCAACGATTCTCGCACAGGGATACCGACAGGCCGCAGAGGAAGCTAAATCCATCGTCGAGGACGCAGCCTACGAGGTCGACGCTGATGATACCGAGACGCTCGAAAGCGTCGCCAGCACGGCCATGACGGGCAAAGGCGCAGAGAGCGCCAAAGGCCACCTCGCCGAACTCGTCGTTCGCGCCGCACAGGCCGTCGCCGACGAAGAGGGTGTCGACACGGACAACGTCCAGATCGAGACCGTTGTCGGTGGCTCTATCGACGAATCCAGCCTCGTTGAGGGTGTCATCGTCGGTAAAGAGCGCGTTCACGACAACATGCCACACTTCAAAGAGGATGCCAACATCGCGCTCCTCGACACGGCTATCGAGGTTCCGGAGACAGAACTCGACGCCGAAGTGAACGTCACCGACCCAGAGCAGCTCCAGGAGTTCCTCGACCAGGAAGAGGCGCAGCTGCGCGAGTACGTTGACGCACTTGTCGACGCCGGTGTCGACGTCGTCTTCTGTCAGAAAGGTATCGACGACATGGCACAGCATTACCTCGCTGAGGAAGGCATCCTCGCCGTCCGCCGTGCGAAGAAATCCGATATTCAGGCGCTTTCCCGCTCCACAGGCGCACGAATCATCTCCAACATTCCAGATATCACCGCAGACGACCTCGGATTCGCCGGCTCTGTCACCGAGAAAGAACTCGCTGGCGACGAGAAAATCTTTGTCGAGGACGTTGAGGACGCCAAAACCGTCTCGCTCATCCTCCGCGGCGGCACCGAGCACGTCGTCGACGAAGTCGAGCGCGCCATCGAGGACTCCCTCGGCGTCGTTGCCGCGACCCTCGAAGACGGCAAGGTCCTCCCTGGTGGAGGTTCCCCGGAAACCGAACTCACCCTGCAACTGCGTGATTTCGCCGACAGCGTCGGCGGTCGTGAGCAGCTTGCAATCGAAGCGTTTGCTGACGCCATCGACGTGATTCCACGCACGCTCGCCGAGAACGCTGGTCTCGACCCAATCGACTCGCTGGTCAAACTCCGCAGCGAGCACGATGCTGGGAACTCAACGTTCGGCCTCAACGCCTACACCGGTGAAGTCGAGGCAATGGATGAGGAAGCTGTCGAGCCACTCCGCGTGAAAACGCAGGCCATCGAAAGCGCCACCGAAGCCGCAGTCATGCTCCTGCGCATCGACGACGTCATCGCGGCCGGTGATCTCGTCGGCGGTAAGGGTGACGATGATGATGATGACGACATGCCACCAGGCGGCGGTATGGGTGGCGGTATGGGCGGCATGGGTGGAATGGGCGGCATGGGCGGCGCGATGTAAACGCCTCCATAGGCCTATCCCCATTTCATCACGCGAAACGAACTGTTGACCAACTATTTTTTACACAGAGCCTGATAATCAGCGCTGCTACCGATTAGTACAACCAATCTGGAGCAACACGAATTGGTGAATCTCTTGCACGCAAGGCCAGAGAGAAATCCGGGACAGACTGCCCAATACGACCGGTATAGTAGGGGCCTATCTCTCGGCCCAGTACCCGCCGCTCCGTCGTTCCTTGTCGGATGTCTTTTCGCGCTCGTTTCCTCGCGGTCGCTGTTCGTCCGCCTGAGATTGCCGTTTGTTCGCCTGTGTGTGCTCGTGACCGCGCAGATCTTCCGAAGATTCTCCAGCAGAACTGCTGTTTCCTGTATTCTCCTCTCGAAACTGGCGAATCGCATATTTGAGGAGTCGCCGCAACCGCTGGACCTGTGGTAACTTGATGATTGTAATAATCAGCGAGGAGACGCCAAGGAGGCCCATAAAGAAAAGAATCGATGCGAGGATAAGCTCGCCGTCAAGCCAGCGGTTGATGCCGAAAAGAAAGAAGCCAACAGTAAACCCGGCCTCAATTTTCGCTTCGAGCAACGATATCGTTTCATCAAATTTTTCTAGTCGGTAATCAACGGCGTTGAGCGCTTGGTTTGCCTCTTGTACAGCCTGTTCGGCATCACCCTCGATTTGTTCGACGCGGTTGAGCGTCCCTTCGACGTCTTCAACCAATTCCTCGACGTTTTTCAGCGCATCGACGAACCCATCGTCCCCAAGCAGGTTCATCATTTTCAGCATATTGCTGATATCCGAACTCATAGGCGAATACAGCGCGAGGAGCCGTATCTAGCTTGGGGTCTCGCGGGTGATGACGAACCGAGCGCCGCCACTGGCAGATTTCTCGACCGAAATGTCCCAGCCATGGCGGTCGACAACATCACTGACAATCTGGAGCCCCAGACCGCTGCCGGATGCAACGCTCGAATAGCCCGCAGCAAACACATCATCCCGTTTGTCTTCTGGAATACCAGCGCCATCATCCGCAACAAAGAAGCCGGTGCCGTCGGCCAGCTCGCCAACGGTAATCGTGACACCCTCTCCGTCGTTTTCGACGGTATCACCGGTTCCTGACCGACTGCTCGTGGAACCGTGTTCCACGCTGTTTCGAATCAGGTTTTCGAACAGCTGCTGCAGGCTGCTTTGGTGGGCGAAGAGTGAACAGTCGGACTCGATTTCGAGCTGTGCCGCACCCGTCTCAACGGTCTCAAATGCCTTGGTTGCGACACTACTGAGCGAACACGCGACGGGGTCGCTGTCGGCTGTGCCGTCGCGGGCAAGCGTCAGCAGGTCGTCGATAAGCGTATTCATCCGGTCAAGGGCATCGACAGCTGGCTCGATATGCTCGCTGTTGCACTCTTGTCCGACCAAATCAAGCTGTAACTGTGCAACGTTGAGTGGGTTTCGGAGGTCGTGGCTGATAGCGCCAGCGAACGCATCGAGCCGTTCGTTCTGTCGTTTCAGTTCCTCTTCACGTTGCTTTCGTTCCGTGATGTCCCGAGCAACCCCCATAATACCGTCGTAGGTCCCATCCGCCGTGGTCAGGACGACAAACTGCAACGAAACAGTGATCTCCGTTCCATCGTTGCGAACGAACGTCATATCAACTCGGTCGCTGTCGGTCGACGGGTCGGCGAGAACAGTCTGAATGACTTCCTGTCCCCGTTCGAGTTCGCCGGCTCCCATCACATCGGAACCATGTGCCCCAAGTAGCTCTTGTCGCTCGTATCCGAGCATCGTCGCGAGGGACTCGTTGAGATAGACAAACTGTCCGTTCGCATCGAGTTGATATAACCCGTCACGTGCGGTCTCGACGAGCAGTCTGTACGTTTCGGAAGGACTCCGGCTGGTTGGCTTACCGCGAACCAGCGCACGGATTTTCTCCGCGAGAAACTGCCAATCGGTACCGGACTCTCCTTTCTCGATAAACGAGTTACCTGACTGCAGTAGCTGGTCAGTCTCCCCGTCAAACTCGCTGTCGAGGAGCCAAATAACGGAACATCCCGGCGAGAGGGTCTGTGCAACGATGCTGAACCGGGATGGGTCGGTAGTGAGTCCGGTAGGGTCGGCCACGAGGCAATCCACTGGCTCGCTTGCAAGCAGGTCACGGGTCGCACTCACATCGCTGGTTGTCTCTAACCGAATATCCTGTTGGTTGTCGAAATACGCGGCAATGCTGGTTCGAACATCCTCCTGTGCTTCCAGTAGTACTACAGTCAGCACCCTCTCGTCAGCCTTGGAGTGAGGCTGGCTCTCTCCCATGCGAAGGGATAACAGAGTCCAGCTATATATTATTACGTCCAATCGCACAATCCTCACAGCGGTTCCTCGATGCGTGAACCACAACAGTCACAACCGCTCAAATCTATGTTCGGGATATGATTCGCCGCCTCCTCGTTGGCTGTACAGCGGTTGCGGCTATCGCCACGGTGGGGAGTCTGTATTTCAGCGAAGTGGCTGGCTTTTTCCCGTGTGAACTCTGCTGGTACCAGCGAGTGCTTATGTACCCGCTTGTGCTGGTGCTCGGCGTGGCAGCCTACGAGAACTACACCGGCGTCTGGAAGATGGGACTGCCGTTGTCCGTGACCGGCATTGGCGTTGCCACGTATCATTCGTTCATTCAGACCGCACCGGATGGCGTCTGTGTCCTCGGTGGCGGTTGCTCGGCCGTTTACTGGGAAGCGCTGGGCATACTGACGATTCCACGGCTATCGCTCAGTGCGTTCGTGATTATCACCGCCGGATTGCTTGCTGTCGCGTGGCTTGACCGGCAGTGACTCTCATTCACGGTCGTCGTCACGCTCCTCCGGTGCATGCTTTGCTCCAACGATAATAATCAAGACAAATAAGAGAACTACGAGGACGATAGCAGCGAGCAAAAGGACGAGGCTCAGGGGGTCATCCTCAACGGCAGTAACCGGGTTGGTGACAAACGCCGCAGAGAACTCTGGGACGCTAGCGCGGTAATACGCATACATCATACCGACGCTGGCGACAGCAAGACCGACGACTCCGGCGAGATATCCTACCATCGACGGTGCATCATCCCCATTCATTGGAAGGCTTACTCACCAGCCGTGCAAAAGGGCGTCGCCTGGTTTGGTAGCCGAACTGAATGTTTGGTTAACACACTTGTGACTCCCTCCCAAATACGGTGTATGGAGCGTATCGCGGCCGATGATTACCACGATATTGTACAGGTTACGGAGCCACAGGTTGCACCCGGCGGGGAACAGGTTGCGTTCGTGCGAAAGGTTCCGGATGACGAGGAATCCTACGAATCCACTATCTATCTGGTCTCGACTGGTGGCTCTGAGCCGCGACGGTTCACCATCAGCGAGGGGGTTGACAGCCAGCCACGATTTAGCCCGAGCGGAGACCGACTTGCGTTCGTTTCGACACGAGGGGCAGACGACGACCGGCCGCAACTCTGGGTCCTTCCGACTGATGGCGGCGAAGGACGACAGGTGACAACCGTCGGCGGCGGCGTAGGGGATATCGCCTGGCGGCCCGATGGCGAGGCCATTGCCTTCGTGCAGCATGCGAGTGAAGAGGACCGTGAGGAAGAGCGGGATATCGAGGTGCCCGAAGACTACGAGCCGGAGACGCCGGACCCACGCGTCATCGAGCGAACAACCTATCGCTCGATGCAACAGTATTTCGACGGGAAACGGGCTCATATCTATCAGGTCAACCTTTCCGATGACGAGATAACTCGCCTCACGGACGGTGACCGCGATTTCGGCGGCCCAGCATGGGGAGATAGGCAGACACTGTATTACACTGAAAACGTCGGCGACCCTGACCCTGATGACTCACTTGCTTATGATATCATTGCCCATGATATCGACACTGACGAACAGGAGGTCGTTCACACGACGACAGGCTGGGGGATGCACCTCGACGCGACCGAGGATGGCCGCGTGGCACATCTCTACACTGAACCCGAACAGTCGACGTTGAAACAGACCGAAGTGCGTGTCATCGACAGCACATCTGGAGAGCTCACAACGCCGATGGCCGATCTCGACAGAACGCTCGGTCACGGTACTGCCCCGCAATGGGGACCAGACGAGGAGACGCTTTATTTCACGACACCGGACAAGGGTGCAGTTTCGTTGTGGGCCGGCCATTGGGAGGAAACGGAGCCAAACCGAGTGTTGCGCGAGGATGGTGCGAGTATCGACGGCGTTGACGTTGGAAAGGATATCGTAGCACTGGTCAAAAGTGAGTGGGACCATCCTGGTGATATCTTTGTGACGACGCCCGGTGGCGCTGAACAACACCGGTTGACCCGCCTGAACGCAGAGTATCTGGATGACCGGGCGGTTTCCCAGCCGGAAGAACTCAGCTACGAGAACCCTGCTGGTGAGGAGTTACAGGGCTGGCTGTTGACGCCGCCGGATTTCGACCCCGATAAGCAGTACCCGCTCGCTGTCGAGGTGCACGGTGGGCCGCATGCGATGTGGACGACAAGCGGGACGATGTTTCATGAGTTCCAGACACTCGCTGCACGGGGATATGTTGTCTTCTGGTCGAACCCTCGCGGGTCGGCAGGCTACGGTGAGGAGTTCATGGGTGCAATTGAACGAGACTGGGGTGACGTGACGATGGCTGATGTGATGGCTGGGGTCGAACATGTCGCCGAACGGGGCTACGTTGATGAGTCCCAGGCGTTTCTGACTGGTGGGAGTTTCGGCGGGTTCATGACCGGTTGGATGGTCGGACAGACCGACTACTTCGAGGCGGCAGTTGCCCAGCGCGGCGTTTACGACCTGACCGGCTTTTATGGCTCAACTGACGGAGCCTACAAACTCGTTGAGGGTGATTTCGACACGACTCCGTGGGAGGAACCGGAATTTCTCTGGGAGCGGTCCCCGACGGGTCATGCACACGCCGTCGAGACGCCGACGCTGCTCATCCACAGTGAAGAGGATTACAGAACGCCGATGTGTACTGCTGAGCTGTTCTACCGCATCCTGAAAAAACACAACGTCGACAGCCGGTTTGTCAGATATCCGAACGAGGGACACGAACTCTCACGGAGCGGCCAGCCCGGACACGTCGTTGACCGAATCGAGCGCATCGCCCGCTGGTTTGACGGCTACTCCGAGTACCACGATGTCTCGCCAGCGCTTGAACGTGAGGATGACGCCGGATTGTCCGCCGTGGAGGATGATGATGCAGACGACGATGAGAACGGTGATGAGTAAATAATTCCCTCATAGGAATTATTTATTCGAATTTCCTTTGAGGGCATAATAAAATATTCCCTTGAAGGAAGAAGAAAGTCGAAGAAATAGTCAGAATCCGCGTTCGTACTGGGCCGGTGGTTTCCCCCGTTCGGCTGCATCGAGTTCCTGTGCAGCGTGCAGCCCGAAGTATGGGTCACGGAGGAACTTTCGCCCGACGATAGCGAGGTCAGCGCGGTCGTTTCGGACGAGTGCGTCGGCCTGCTCTGCAGTTGTAATGGCGCCAACTGTGCCGATAGCGATATCCGAATCAGCGTTTGCTCTGATGTGTTCGGCAAGCGGCACCTGATAGTTAGGCCCTGCTGATTCTGGATAGGAGTCAGGTGCGATACCGCCGCTTGAGACGTCAATCAGGTCGGCACCGACCGCAGCGAGTTCGTCGGCCAGTCGCGCTGATTGCTCGACGGTCCATGAGTCGCGTTCCGGCAGCCAATCAGTTCCCGAAATACGGACAAAGACCGGTTTTTCGGCCGGCCAAGCCTCGCGGACTGCCTCGGTTACCTCGCGGGTCAGCCGAATCCGATTTTCGAAGCTTCCGCCGTACTCGTCGGTTCGGTCGTTGGTCACTGGCGAGAGGAACTGGTGCAGTAAATAGCCGTGGGCGGCGTGGACTTCTGCGACTTCGAATCCGGCGTCGGCGGCGCGGGCAGCCCCATCACGGAACGCCTCGACAATGGCGTCAATCTCGTCGGTCGAAAGCCGCTCGGTCTCGCGGACTCTCCCGTCGTCTTCCGCTGGCCATGACTCGGCTGTGGGCCCGACAACCGTCCAGCCCCCGTCTTCGGGTTCGAGCGGGCCGCCACCCTCCCAGGGGCGGACTGTCGAGGCTTTCCGACCGGCGTGAGCGAGTTGGATTGCTGGCACCGCTCCCTGTTCTGTGATGAATTCGGTCGTCCGTTCGAAGGCACTTGCGTGGGCATCCGACCAGATGCCAAGGTCTTCGGCGGAGATGCGTCCACGCGGTTCCACGGCTGTCGCCTCGGCCATGACGAGTCCGGCACCGCCGACGGCACGTGAGCCGAGATGCACATGGTGCCATTCGGTTGGGATACCGTCCCGCTCTTCGACGGAGTACTGACACATTGGCGAGACCATCAGGCGATTCGGAATCTCGGTTTCGCGGAGGGAAAGTGGGGTAAAGAGGTCAGTCATCACTGACCGTTACGGTGGATGGGGAAAACGGCTGTCGATTTTCTCTTGCGCCCTCCTGCCTGATGGTTAATCATCTCCGGCCTTTGCGGACTCTGGTCCCTCCACCCGAAGCGGTGCCCGACAGCGACTGCAAATCTGCGTTCCCTGCGTTGCTCGTTCGACGACCGCGCTAAAGCGGTGCCGACCGGCGATGAACCCACACCCTTCAGAACAGTAGAGTTGGTAGCGATACTCATCCGGCGTTCGCTTATAATGTGTGCTACACCGTCCGGAGAGGTCGAGTGGCTCAACCCACCGTTTGAACGACTCGCCGTGACCCGATGTCAGGTCGTCATGTTGGTGCTGATAGACGTGGACGAGTTCGTGTCGAATCGTCTCTTTGGTAGCGCAGAAGCCGCCGCGCTCGTGTGTTTCAGCGGATAACCGGATGGTGCAGACGCTGCCATCATATGAGCAGATACCATGCTGGCGTTTCATCCGTGTACTCGTTTCAAATCGAACAGCCTCTAGGTCGACGTGTGCCGAGGTGAGCGGCCACTCGTCCCCAAAGATAACCTCGTTTGCGTATCGGCGCGCCCGTCGAGAAAGGGAGTGGTCATCACCGAGTTGGCCAACTAGCGTCATCTGTTTTTTACTACCGAAAGTATCCAATAAAGAGTCTCGGGTACTGATACGGTCGTGCGTGACTATTTTCGGGACCGGGTAGCAATCGTGATGGTTTCACGGTCTGAAACTCGAGAGTAGTGTCGGCACGGCGGTAAAGAATCACGCACGACCGTATGACCAACGAGAACGAC
>LKNH01000003.1 GCA_001564135.1 Halobacteriaceae archaeon Tc-Br11_E2g27
GAGACTCAGACATCGCTTGACAACCCATTAACCAAGGGTGACCTTATGATCGAAGGTCTTCGATTTTTTATTCCGTTTGCTGCCTTAATTTATCTCCTTGCTGTCCTACAGTTTACTGTGATGACAGCTGCATTGATAACTGTCGGTCTCACATTTGCGACAGGGATTACATTTCCCTTGCTCCGCAAGTTTAGCCTCAGTTCTTTTAAACAGGTTCTTATCGAAACCGGCGAAGGGCTCAAGTACGGAGCTAAAATAGCCGCTCCGATAGCAATTGTTATTGGGGCGATTAATGCTGTCGTTGATATTTTTGTTACAACCGGTATGCCAGGACGCCTCTCGCTAGCTCTCATGTCCCTTTCTGGTGGCGTGCTGATAATTACCGTTATTCTAGCTATGGTTGTCTCTGTTGTTTTAGGGTTAGGTATGCCGACAGTGGCAGCATACCTCCTTGTTGCAACATTGATTGTTCCTACCTTCACCGGGGAATTTGGGGTTCCCTCCCTTGCAGCACACTTTTTCGCTTTCTATGGAGCTATTCTTGCAAATATAACACCTCCAATTGCGGTTGCGGTGGTTATTGCAACTGGTATCTCTGAAGGGGACTTCTGGAGAACCGCTGACAGAGCGGTTAGAATTGGGGCGCCGCTATTCCTTCTCCCAATCGTCTTTATTTATAATCCAGAGATTGTAACCGGTTTCCTTGACTCAGAGATTTCTACTTTCGAGGTATTGAGTTCATTTGGATTAGCTCTCTTTGGTTCAGGAGTTGTTGTCTACGGGTTGAACCGCCCGTACAAGCGGTTTAAACGGTACAAAAGTATGATATTCCAAACACTGTTTGTAATCTTTGGTATCGGTGCTATGTCACACCCAGATTATATTCATCGGAGTGTCTTCGTTATCCTAACATTCGCGCTTTACACAGTCCTGCTGTGGGATAAAAGGAAGAGGGTAAGCCAAGAGACTCCATCTTGAATTATTCCCCTTATTTGATTGCGGTTGAAAAGAATGTGTCTTCTCAGCCAACTGATTCAATAAGTTTTTGCTGTATCAGGATTTTTTATTTTCCAAACCAGCGCAAGGATATCTCATTGCAAAATGGAGTTACTCTTAGTAATACTATATAAGTTTCCGTCGTCAGCTCAAATCACCCATTTATATACACGTCAGATTTCCTGGAGAAGTTATGATGAACATCAACTCATTCGAAAAAATCAAATTATTCACATATAAACTAAAAAATGTCAATAATAAAGACAGGAAAAACCTGAGGATTAATATACACCACGCGTGGGTATAACATATGGCGACTAGAGACATTAGTACAGTCACCGTACTCGGCGCAGGAAGCATGGGACACGGAATCGCAGAAGTGAGCGCTATCGCGGGCTATGAGGTTCGGCTTCGGGATATTGAACAGGAAATGGTTGACAATGGTTACGAGCAAATTACGTGGAGTGTCGAAAAATTAGCTGAAAAGGGATACCTAGGCGACCAGACTCCTGAAGATATCCTTGAACGAATTGAACCACTGGTTGACATTGAGTCGGCAGTTGCTGGGAGCGACCTCGTTATCGAAGCAGTACCCGAGCGTATGGACATTAAACGGGATGTCTACGAACAGATTGATGAGTTGGCTCCGTCCGAGGCAATATTTGCATCGAATACGTCAAGTCTCTCGATTTCTGAGCTAGCCGCACATACTAACCGCCCAGAGCAGGTCTGTGGCTTGCACTTTTTTAACCCACCTGTCCGGATGGAGCTTGTAGAAGTTATATCCGGGGATAAAACAGCCCCAGATGTTTTAGATGTCGCAACGGAATTCGTCGAGACCATCGACAAGACTCCAATACGGGTATCGAAGGATTCACCCGGTTTCGTTGTCAACCGTATTCTCGTTCCGCTGATTAACGAGGCGACGTGGCTCGTTTCCGACGGCGTTGCGGACATCCAGTCTGTTGATGCGAGCGCGAAATTCGATATAGGTCTCCCAATGGGTTGTTTCGAACTTGCTGACCAGATTGGGGTTGATGTGATTCTCGATGTTGTTGATCACCTCCACGATGTGCTTGGAGAGGCCTATGAGCCTGGACCACGGCTGGTTGAGCAAGTCGATTCGGGTGAGTTCGGTAAGAAGACCGGTAGTGGATTTTACGAGTACGAGGCTGATGGCGTGACTATTCCGCCGGATGCAGGTAGCCAAGAGGCAGAAAATCGGCTTGTAGCGGTAATGGCGAACGAGGCCGCAAAGCTGATTGCCAACGACGTTTCTACGGTTGAGACCATTGACAAGGCTGTCACGCTCGGTGGCGGCTTTCCGAAAGGGCCAGCGATGCTGGCAGATGAATATAAGGTAAAGGAGTTGATTGAGACGCTTGAGGAGGCTCATGAGGAGTCGGGACATCCGCGGTATGAAGTCTCACAACAACTTCGTGAGATTGTGTCTTCAGGTGGTTTCTATGGGGACAGCGATAGATTAGACTTATTGGAGATAGATTATCCGGCCGAACACGTTGGCCGTATTACTATTGACCGCCCCACTCAGTTGAATACACTGAATTTGGCGGTTCTTGACCAGCTTGATAGGGCGATTGATACGGTGTTCGAAGGCGACGAGAATGTCCGTGTACTGTTATTGACTGGCCGAGGTGACCGTGCATTTTCTGCAGGTGCGGAAGTCCACTCAGTCGTTGGTGACGAGAGCCCTGTCGAATCGATTGAAGTATCGAGGAAAGGACAACAGGTTTTTGAGAAGTTGGAAACCACTTCTGTTCCGGTTGTAGCGGCTATTAACGGCTTTTGTCTCGGCGGTGGGATGGAGCTATCGATGGCTGCTGATGTTAGGATTGCGAGCGAGAAGGCGAGATTTGGCCTTCCGGAACACACATTAGGACTCCTTCCCGGGTGGGGCGGTACACAACGGCTACAATGGTTAATTGGTGAGAGTCGAGCTAAAGAGATAATCTTCACAGCTGAACAATTTGATGCCGAAACGATGCGTGAGTATGGGTTCGTGGTAGAGGTCGTCGAAGACGATACGGTGGACAAACGTGCCCTCGAACTGGCAACGCTATTGACTGCGCGCGCACCGGTGGCCCAACAGCTCACGAAAGAAGCGATGCGCGCCGGCCGTCACGATTCAACGACTGGATTCGATATGGAAGCCCACGCCTTTGGTCATCTGATAGGAACAGATGATGTTAATGAGGGTATCGCGGCGTTTAGCAATGACAAGGACCCCGAATTTAAAGGTGAATAACCTACTGGGCCGGTCGAGATTGGTACCATCCCGGAGTGCGACTGGCTTCCTTGTCTACATAAATAGTTAAGTAGGTGGGGTTAAAATTAATTCTTGCACATCGCGTGTGACGAGATGAAACGTTGGGTCTGCATACTCTCCCAACCGGTACTGCTGAACACTGATGCTCCCACAAAGTACCCTTTCATCTCAATAATTTCCAACAGATTAATTAGTTAGCTTAGAGGTACTGCAGAAGGATTCCATCGCTTCTAAGCCTCTATTTTCAATAGGATAACATCGTGCGCTTAAACAATTAATTAATCCTTGTACTCAGATAGATTGGCTACAATTTGGGCTAATGCACTCTATATTACGTACTTGGCCTCGACAATAGCGCACTTATCGGCGATTGTTTACTTCTTTCTTTATTTCTTTACATCTCTGGTTTAGTCTACTTAAAATAATCAACTACACTCTTCCTGCAAATCAATCAAAACCAATCCCACCAACCCTCGAAGGCCTACCAAATGGTTTTTTATACTTCCCAGAGGAGTTTCTATTATGGGCCATGTTCAATACGCGTGTAGTGATGGTATTGCAACAATCACAATGGATCGTCCAGACGTATACAATGCTTTTCACCGAGAGATGATTCTCGAACTGAATGAAGCCATTCGTGACGCTCGAGAGGATTCCAAGGCATACACCGTCATTTTGACAGGTGCAGGAGATGGATTCTGCTCAGGTGCAGACGTCAATAGTATGCCAGACTGGACCGCTCAAACAAAGGAAGAATACGGTGCTTATCTCTGGACGGTTCAGAACGTTGTTCGGCAACTGCGTAATATGGACAAACCGACAATTGCTGCTGTAAACGGCCCAGCAATCGGGGCTGGTTGTGACTTCACCCTGGCATGTGATGTCCGGTTCATGAACGAGGATGCTGTACTACGAGAAGGTTTCGTTAGAATCGGCTTAGTCCCAGGTGACGGTGGGGCCTGGTTACTTCCAAAACTTATTGGCGAGTCCAAAGCAAGAGAGTACCTCCTCACCGGAAAGGATATTACAGCAACTGATGCAGAAGACCTTGGCTTGGTTGCAGGTGTCTCGGAAGACGCCCTCTCAGATGCTGAGGAATTTGCTAAATCAGTTCGAGATTTACCCGCACAAGCAGTTAGAAACACTAAGAAGTTAATCAATTCGGAGCTAAGTTTTGATGAATATTGTGAAAAAGCAATTGATTATCAGTGGGAATGTGTCAACGATCAAGAACACAAAGAGGCAACTCAGGCGTTTCAAGATAAGCGAAAACCAGAATACGAACGGCAGTACTGACCTAAATTTTAATAGATTGATTTTTCTATTCAATCAGCTTAGCCTGCTGGGGTTGTTATACAATTGTTTCAGGTTATTTCTCCCCGGGTTTTAAATAGTTGAAACGCGAGTATATATGCGTGTATTCGCTTGAGAAAGCTTACTCAAGTTATGGAATACAGTGATGCCTTTAAAATGGTGCCTAATCATCACATTGAAATATGATTAATTACACACTTTCAGATACACAGAAGGAGTATAGTCAGAAAGCAAAGGAATTCCGTAGCGAACACAGCGATAAGCTTCTTCAAGCTAGCCGCGACTCGGTATTTCCCCGGGAGTTGTTTGAACAGGGCGTTGAACATGGATTTCCCGGTCTTTTTATCCCGACTGAGTACGGTGGTGAAGGACTGGGAGCTATCGAATACGCTCTCGTGTCGGAACACATAGGGTTTTACCAGACGACCTATCAGCTCGCCCGAGCGCTGATGGTTGCCGGTACTGACAAACAAAAAGAGAAATATTTGCCGAGAATTGCCGAGGGAAAGGTGGTAGGCTCTGACGACATCTCTGAACCTAATGCTGGTTCAAGTCTCAAAGACATCGAAACGACTGCGGAGAAAGATGGTGACGAATGGGTTATAAACGGGTTAAAGGTCCACGTGAATTGTGCAGGTGCTGCCGATGTTCATCACGTTTACACGCACACTGATGAAGGACTTACCGTCTTTCTTGTCGAGAAGGACAATCCTGGAATGAAAATAGGTGAAAAAGACCAACCCATTGGAACTCGACAGATGCCGATTCACGACGTCATTTACGATGACTGCCGTGTCCCTGAGGATCAGTTGTTAGGTGATAACGGTGGCGGCTACGAAGTCTTTTTCAAAACGTTTAATTTCAGCCGCATTGGTAACGCGAGTGATATACTCGGTCATGGTAAAAGGTCACTTGATGAGGCCATCGCATGGGCATCAGAACGGGAGGTTGGTGACCAGGGAACTGTCACAGAATTCCAAGGAAACCGTTGGAAAATAGCCGAGCTGAAGACCAGACTTCGAGCAGTTGAACACTTGAGAAACGAGGCGGCATGGAGGCTCGATCAGGGCGAATCTGCAGTTAAACATACCTGTATGGCAAAACTGAGGGCAGGAGAAGTCGCACTTGCAGCAATTGAGGAGGCAATTCAGTTAACCGGTGCCCATGGCTTGTATCGCGATCAAGGGTTTGATATGGCGTGGTCAGATGCGAAAACCCTCGATGTTGCTGGTGGCTCGAGAGAGATTATGCGTAATGTTATTGCTGATCAAATACTGGATTAACGGAAAGTCGGACTGCTGAGACCTGCTCGAATTCAATGAAAATTCATATGTCTTCCCCCAGTAAATGAAATATTCTGCTCGTTAAATCCAGGGTTGTGTCGGAAATATCATTACTGCTTCAGAGGGTAAAGCTCTCGAACTCATCGACAGAATTCTACATAATTCATACCAATACTTATGTGGGGATAGGTTTCATTATAGAACGCGAATACGAACATGTCAAGCGATATTCCAGCTGTAGAGACTTTGCAATGGGAAGAACTTCGAGAGATCCAAATAGAGAACTTTCGCGAACAGGCTCGTCGACTTGAACGCACCTGTGAGTATTACCGCAAAAGATTTGCAGACACCGATATCGACGCTATCCGTAAGCCCGAAGATCTGAGTAGCGTGAAACTTTTGAGCAAAGATGATATCCGTCAAAGCCAACAAGAGTCCCCGCCTCTGGGCTGGCACGCATGTGGCTCTTTTGAGGAGGTGATTCAGACGCAGGCATCTTCCGGGACAACTGGCCGGCCGACCTACGTGGGTGTCTCGCCAGATGATCAGCAACAATGGAATGAGACTCTCGCCGAAGTGTTTCGGACAACAGGAATGTCCCCGGGAGAGTCGTGTATTCACGCCTTTGGTCTCAGCAAGGGGTTCGTCGGAGGGATTCCAGTGGTACAAGGTCTTGAAAAGCTCGGTGTGAATGTCATCCCAATCGGGGCTGAACCAGGTGCAAAACGCCTACTCAACGTTATCGATCATCTCAACCCCGAAAATCTCGTTGCAACTCCGAATTTCGCACGATATCTGGGCAAGCAGTCGCCAAAGGTAGTGGGGAAACCTGCTTCTGAACTCTCTATTGAGCGTATTGCATGTGGGGGTGAGCCTGGTCTGAATGCCATGAGAGAGGAGCTTGCGGAACTATGGGATGCTAGAATTATGCAGATAATGGGAGCGACTGAGATTGCACCGGCGTACTTTGGAGAGTGTGAGTACCAAAACCTTCATCTCGTTCGCCCTGATTTATACCTACCTGAAATTCTAGACCCCAATACGAAAGAACCTCTACAATGGGAGGAGGGCACCACTGGTGAGTTAGTCATGACAACGTTGGCCCGTGAAATAACACCGATGATACGCTACCAACTTGGAGATATTGTAACGGTTGATGAGACAGATTGTAAGTGCGGGCGGACCATGCCATCACTGACCTGTCACGGCCGAACGGATGAAATGCTCATTGTCCGTGGAGTGAATGTATTTCCCAGCGCGCTGCAGGATGTTGTCACGAACTCAACACTCCCACTGACCGGACATTTCAGAATCAGAAAGACTTTTGAAGGTCATTCGACGGAAAATCGATTGGAGTTACTCGTCGAACACAAACCGAATCCAGAGCTTGCATCGGACGAGATTCGTGAATCACTGTCCAATGAGCTACAATCACAACTTGGTGTCTCAACTGAAATAGACATGATTCCGCCTCAGACAATCACCCGTCCAGACGCAGATGAGAAGGTCTCATTGATTATTGAAGAGTAAAAAGAATTATCCAGTGCAACTTATCACCTGTGAATTTTATGATGGTGATAAAAGGAGCAACTTTTTCAGGACAATCTCAGCTTCCACGCTGGTCTACTAGTTCGAACACTCTCAATGTTTGTCACGTAGTCAAAAGTAGTAAATATAACGTTGTCGATGTGTATTATAGATACGATGGCCGAGAATATTTACTCGATGTTTCGCACGTCTGTCGAACATCACGGTAACCGTCCGTTTATTCGAACAGTTAACAATGAATCAACTTACAACGATGTTCATGAGAAAACAAAATCTTTCGCAGCTAGATATCAGAAGGCAGGACTAGAATCTGGGGATACACTAGGGTTAATCCTTGACAACTGCCCAGAGTTCATTTCTGCCTATTTGGGTGCCGTCAGGCAAGGAATCGAAGTGGCCTGCTTGAACACTTCACTCCAAGGCGATAGCCTCGCACACCTACTGGAAACGGCGAATATTTCTGTCGTCCTTTCAACCGACGAGTTATTGGAATCAATCGAATCAACCTGTTCTGAGGCAGGAGTTCATAGGATGTATAGTCTGACGGAGGACACAAAGTGGGAATCCCTTCAAGACGGTGCCATCCCAGCCCCCGCTTGCCCCGATGAAGAATCAGTCGCAACGCTGCTACACACTTCTGGAACAACTGGCTACCCCAAATGGTGTGAACTCTCTCATAAGTACTTCCTCAGACTGGGTCAATTTATTGCTGATGGGTTTGAAATAAGCAGTACTGATACGGTTTTCAACCCGTTGCCACTGTATCACATTAATCCGCTTGGGTATTATCTAATTGGGTCGATAACTGCTGGAGCTACTGTCGGACTGGTAGAACGTTTCAGCGTCTCAAACTTTTGGAAGCACGTACGAAGTCTTGAACCAACAATCGTGATTTTACATATGGCACCAAAAAATATGATTCTTAACGAAACATCCCCAGGCGACGCTACGGACCACAATATCCGAGTTATGTTCCCTGCAGACGCTGAGTTCGGCGAAAAGTTTGGAATCCCCAAAATGGTTACTGGCTATGGGTCGACCGAAGCTGGTGGACTGACTCATATCAACAAATTCAATCACGTTCCGGAGTTGCCAGCGGGGGAGGACCTATCACAGCTCGCCGGGTATCCTCGTCGAGATATCGAAGTACGACTAGTCGACAAAGATGGAAACCCAGTTTCAAGAGGTCAACACGGTGAAATATTGATCCGACCCATGGAAACGGGCGTGATCTTTGATGGCTATAGGGGGGCCCCAGAAAGCACGATAGCCGCATGGGAAGGGCTTTGGTTTAACACTGACGACATTGGGTACATAGATTCAGACGGGGCACTTCATTTCGTAGGCCGAAAGGGGAACAGTATTTCTCATAAAGGGGAGTTTGTAAACGTTGATTTGGTCGAGGCTTTGCTTGAGTCACATTCAGCAGTCGAGCAAGCTGTCGTTGTCGGTGAACCAGACGACGTAGTCGGGAGCCGGGTCAAAGCTTGTGTACTAACAGCGGGGGACGTTGAGCCACAAACGCTTGTCCGCCACATAGAGTCCGATATCCCGTCATATATGCTTCCCGAGTATGTAGATTTCATCGAATCAATTCCCCGCATCGAGGGGACAAAGAAAGTAGATAGAAAAGCACTCCAAGAGCGTACTCATGATGCTGTTTGGAGACGTTCGGAATAAGGATTGAAATCGGGTTTGCTTTCTAAAGTGGTTTCGAGATTCCGTTTTAATTCCCGCAAAGTGGACAACTTAGGATCAGCATATTCATTTTCACCCGTTTAATTTATTCCAGTCATATAAATTACAGTATGATGATATAACCTGTTGTACTCACCCGGTACATAAAAGTAAAAGATGACGTAGAGCATTAATAGAATTATGTTGGCAAGTGGAATCACGTTCGGAAGTCACGAGCGCGAAACGTTATTTGAATACGTTACTTTAGCGGAAAAGAAAGGATTAGACTCCGTATGGGTCGGGGAATCTTGGGGTGAAGCTGCTGTTCCACTAATTACTCTATTGCTCGAACAAACAGAGTCTATCGATGTCTGTTCGGGTATTTTCAACGTTTATGCTCGAACTCCCGGGCTAACGGCCATGACTGCCAACACACTAGCTGATATTAGCGGGAACAGATTCAAAATGGGACTGGGTACGAGTGGACCCGCCGTTATCGAAAACTTTCATGGTACAGAATTCGAACGACCGCTTCGACGAACTAGGGAGTATATCGAAATAATTAGGGGGCTTCTCTCAGGCAATCGAATAGAATATGATGGTGAACTGTTCGAACTCTCTGGGTTTTCTATCGACATGAAAACACATTACGAAGTCCCACTTTACGTCGCTGCTATCGGTGAAACTAATCGACAGCTCTCAGGAGAATTTGCAGACGGTTGGATGCCATTACTCCTTCCCAGCACGGGTCTAAAGGATGCGCTGGAGGCTGTCGAACGCGGTTGCACCAATGGAAACCGTTCGCTTGACGACGTGGACGTTACACCGTGGGTCCCGACCTGTATTTCTGAAACGGACCCACAAACCGCTCGAAAACACGTTCGTTCTCTTATTGCTTTTTATATTGGTGCCATGGGTGATTACTATGCCAATACCGCGAGTTCGTTTGGATACGGAGAAGAAGCCGACGCGATTCGTGCTGGTTGGGAAGATAATCGGCAGACGGGTGCCGAGGCCGCGGTAACAAAGGAAATGGTCTCGGATTTTGGTGCTGCAGGCACGCCAGCTGAGGCAGCCAAGAGTTTTGAACGGTTCGTCGAAGCGGGGGCTGATTCGCCTGTCGCGTATGTTCCCTCACGATGGGCCGATGAAAAGATTGTCCGTGAGACTGTTAGTAATCTTTAATTCTGACTCCTATCGCTAAGTAACTCCGTTCTATAATATCATGTTGATGAAGGCTACAACTCCGGTCGGGAGAGTCTCCATAAATTTCTTAAGTGAATGGATAGCTCATCTGCTTGTCTTTTACTTTCCGAATTTGAATATCAGTAAAACACTCTTCGGAGCAAGACTATTGACGAACTGCCATCTTGCGGTTTTAGAGAATACAGCCTTAGCTCAGTGTCGGAGACATCTGTCAAGAATTGAGATTAGCAGTCCGTTGAAAAAGCACCCTGGTTTGGTGTGGAGATATCGACAATCTATTTCACATGGGAGTCAATGAAAAGCTCTCCGAAGGAAACCCGAGGTCAATGGAAGCGATGACTCCGCCCCCTGTAATAATCTCTCAATCATGTACAAAACAATTATTACCAAGTGTACCATACTCGGTGAGGATATCAAACTGCCTTTGGGGAATTGTCACTTTCCGATCGTTGTAATGCCCTGACTCACCGAGCAGTAGGGTGTCTGGACAGACGGATGCTTTATATTGGCATTCATTAGCAGGCTCCAACTATAGTAGGCACTGAAAGTCAATGCACACCCGATTGCACGAATGCTGTGCGATCGGTGTGTGAATCGTTTCAATTGTTACTATAGTCCAAAAACCTATCATTTTGTCGCAATTCCTAGGCAGAGAGTCTTCCCGGAAAGAAGATGAGATCATACTGCTCTAGAATTGGCCGGATTCTGTCGATAGTAATTTGATTGGCCGCTACTGTCTGACTTCGCTCTCAGTGATCTCATTCGATTGGTGTAAAGTCAATCCGATTCAGTCGTGTGATGAGTTCGTAGGCCCAACAAAGCCGAAAAGCGTCATTCCATCGGAGAGGCAAAATTCTATCTTCGTAATGTAATATCACGCTGTATATCAATTTGGGAAATCTCAACCGAGGTCCGCTCACATCGTTATCAAGCTATATGGTTTATCTGGAGAAACAATAGAAAAGCCGCATCGTCAGGCATAAAGATATTAACATCAATTCTCAAGCACCATTTAACCGGTGTGATTATCCGCTTCCACCAGTGATAACATCAATACCGTGATATTGTATTTCGATTAGATTATATGAAGTGGAGGTATCGGTATACCGTACTAATACTGTGTACGCTTGCATTCTTCGTTACGTATTTTGCGAGGTTAGCGTTCAGCCCCGTGGTTCCGTTTATTACAGAAGATTTCGAGATTTCGAATACGGTAATAGGATTAGTGCTTTCTGGGATGTGGATCGCGTATGGGCTAGCCCAATATCCAAGCGGGAAGCTTGCTGACCGGTTCGGGGAAAAACGAATTATACTAATCTCTATCGGTGGGACAGCATTACTCAGTTTTCTCGCTGCGATCTCGCCTGTATTTGTCATTCTTTTTGTAGCAGCTGTCGGTATCGGTGGAGTTGCGGGGCTTCATTACACAGTTGCATCCACTTTGCTTTCACGATCGTATGATGACATGGGGACAGCAATTGGAATCCACGCACTCGGGGCACCGGCAGCTGGATTGCTTGCTCCCGTGGCATCTGCTTGGATCGGAGTAAATTTCGGCTGGCGTCCAGCGATTGCAGCCGTTGGTGCATTTGCCGTACCTACCTTTGTGCTTTTTTATTGCCGGGTACGCCCCACCGTTCCACGCCAACCCGATGGTGGGAATACTCCAGATGAGACGGTCAATTCTTTCTTTTCCTTCCTGAGAAAGCCCACTATCGCCTTTTCGTCAATTGTTGCTATACTTGCTATGTTCCCAATCAACGGGTTGACATCATTTCTTCCAACGTTTCTGATTGATTTTCACGGTTATAGCCCAACACTAGCTGGGGTCGTTTTTGCTGGGTTCTTTGTAGCCCGTGGATTAATTCAAGTCGGTGTTGGCCGTCTCTCTGACCGTTATGCGCGTGATACCATGGTCGCTGTTTGCCTAATTGTCGGCGTACTTGGACTTCTTTTTTTCCTCGCAGCACCGGGAGTTGGCGTAATTGGTATAGCGGTGGTACTCTTCGCGACTGGAAACAGCTTTTTTGCAGCACTCGAACCGAAAATATTCGATAACCTTACCGAAGATGAACGGAATGCAGGGTTTGGTGTGTTTCGTACCGTTTACGTTGTTGTTGGTTCGACTGGCTCTGTGGGAGTCGGCGCACTTGCAGATATCTTTGGTTGGGTTATTACGTTCATAGTGCTGGCATCTCTGTTCATGCTCTCATTTTTGTTCATTCTTGGAAACCGCCTTTTCCAACTCGGTTATTGATTCGATGAAATTACTTCAACGATACAGTGACCGGGATATCAGAATTCAACATTACAGATTGTATCAAACTACCGAATAATACTTTCCCGGACGGCGATCTTTTCCTACCGGTCATCACGATTCGATCTGCATCAATCTCCTCTGCAGTTTCAATGATTGCAGATTTAGGATTTGCGTGTTCACGCCGTAACTCAACATGTAATCCTTCATCTTGCAAATATTCTTGTGCCCTTATTGCACTTTCAGGAAAGTTCGATTCATCGTACCACTCTTTTGAACTTACTTTTGGCCCTTCGTCAGTGGCTTCGACTTTCTTGACCACGTTTAGAATGGTGACTTCGACATTACCCGAGGGGTCAGGAAGTGAAGTTATGATTTTAGACGCTGATAGTGCCTGTTTTTCATCACTACCGACTGGAAGTAATATCCGAAACATGTGGTATACATAAACTAGCAGGGATAAAAAGCTATCCAATAAAAGAAGTATCGTTACTTAAACCAGAGCCAAAAAATATAGTACAGTTCAATAATGATATTCTCTCGTGTGTCAGAAAAGCCAATAAACTCTGTCAAGCTGACAGCGGACGATCCCTATGAAGAAATCGACATTAGCGACCTCCCAAAATGGTGGCAAGAATGTTTGCAGGAATTCGAGGAACATGACCTTCACACATACGTCCCAGCACACTTCACTGACGGGAAAGTTCTTCACGAGATGATTCGAGAACTGGAAACCAGACACAAAATCACAATTTCACTTGTTCGAGTTGGCGGTAAGCCGGATAGCAAGTGGACAATTAACGTGAACGAGTCAGAAGTCGGCACTCTCCCACGGCGAAGGCATCGCTCCGGAGTCTCTATCATCGAGATGAAGAGCGAGGAATTTGCTGAACTCATCGACCGTGCTTTACTCGACGAGTGAATCAACCAGCAAAGGGTCAAAACTCTAATCAAAATTGAATATAGGGTTGGGAGAGTATCGGGGCCTGATAATATAATTACTTGTAGACGTGATTTTGATCTTACCTTCCTAATGCAAGGGTGAGAATGTAACAACTAATTAAGGGATGAATGATATTCGGAACTAGTGATGAATATGACAGTAAGGTTTATTCCTCGAAGTCAGACTGAGCGATTAGGTAAGAAGACGTAATGGTGATAAATTCAGCAACTACCTCTAATCTACAACTCAACGTATACCTTACAATCGTCTACGACCACATCATAAGTCGGAAGCACGTACTCTGAACTTGCTAAGTGCTCCCCGGTTTTCACGTCGAACTCCCAACCGTGCCACGGGCAGGCAACTACTTCGCCCTCCTGATCGTAAGAAAGTTCCATTTCTTCATTAACCGTAACAGTTCCAGAGAGAAGTCCCTCACAGGCTGGCCCCCCCTGATGGACGCAGTAGTTTGCGACAGCGTAGTATTCGCCGTCGACATCAAAAACGGCTATTTCACGACCCTGGATTTCAGCAATAACCCTGTCGTTCGATTCAAGTTCTGCCGTCGATGCAACGAAATATCTTTTTTTGTCTGTTGTTGTATCTGACATTGTTAGAAATCATAGACCGAAAGCGCAGTCTGTCCGTAGATATTCTCGATCTCCTCGTCAGAGAACTTACCACGAAGCATCTTTAACAATTCGTCAGAATGATCAAAGTCAAGATGTGGGTAATCTGACGAGAACATAAGATTGTTTCCACCATCGAACAAACGAAGCGTGTGTTCGATGTATGCCGGGTCGTCAGCTCCCTCTAAAGGCTGGCTGGTAAAGTAGAACTGATCCCTAATGTAATCGCTCGGTTGCTGGTTGAGCATTGGCGCATCTTCACGTTTGCCTGAGTACTCGGCATCAAACCGACGCATAAAGTAGGGTATCCAGCCGATACCAGCTTCCTGAATAATGAAATTAAGTTCGGGGTACTTAACAGGAATCCCCTGGGTAATCATACTGGATAAGTTGACCATATGCTGCATCGCGTGTGCTGGAACATGCGTACTGAGGTATCGGTCTAGTCCGTGAAACTGTTGCGGAAAGTTCTTCATCATTGTTCCCGCTGCGTTGTGCATCATCACTGGAAGCCCTTTGGACTCGGCAGCTTCGTAAATCGGTTCGTATTGGCTGTTTCCTAGCGGCGGATGGACACCTCCGCTCGGGACGAACGCTGCAATTATTCCATCTTCATCGCCGTGTTTCTCGATCTCCTCAGCCCCACGTTGGGGTTTCTGCGGTGGCACAACAACCGCGCCATACAGCCCCTCGTTAGGTTCGATAAAAGTATCTAGCAAGTATTCATTGTAGGCGCCTGCTAACGCACCCGCCAGTTCGTCGTGATGGACGCACGCAAGATAGAGATTTTGTGTCGGTGTCAGAACGGAACGGTCCGTCTCAAGCATTTCCATTCCACGGCGGACATCCTCAGGTGAGCGAACAGTTTCGGATTGTACCTTTCCAGTCGTAACAGGCGTAAGAAATCCTGGTGTTGGGTACAGGTTGCTGAGATACCCGTAGTCGTCACCCGTACTCCTTGAAAGCATTTTATTGAACGGCTCTTCGATGTACGGCAAAATGTCGGATTGCCGTTCAACTAAGTGGAAGTCGCAATCAACGACGGTATCAAGGTCACTAATTCTTTGTATCTTGGAAGTCTCTACCATAGTAGATACATGTTGATGGGACCGTTTAAATAATTAACTCAACCTCAGAGCATCGTGTTCAGATATGCTGATTCCATGCGAAAGTAAATCTGCGTAACCACTCGTCGGCAGTTTCTGCTTCGGCGTTGCTAAAATAGTATGAAAACAAAGATATTCGTCTTTTTACCTCTCAAAGGACACGTTCGATGCTGTTGCGATCACCGTGGCGCTTAACATGTGATCGAGTCCGTACCGAGAACACGCGTCTTTCAACGAGTGCGAGCCATCGATGAGAAAGACAGCATCAGAACCATCGTGTTTCTCGCGGAGTTGTGCGAGAAACTGTTGAGCAAGAATACTGTTTTTTGTCGGTTCAATCTGTGTATGAAGTAGTTCATTCGTTTCAGGATCGGCAGCTTCGTACAGCCAATGCTGCTCGTTGTTAACCCGGAACACAGTCTCATCAGCCGTAACGTGATCCGCCGACTGAACAGATTCCAGCTGTAATTCCCCCCTTGTGAAACCAATTGTGAACAATCAATTGTGCCCGGTCGGCACGAAAAATATCAAGGAGATTTACTGTATTTTGGGGAGATAATTCAGCAAGGTACAATTCAATACCGAGCTTCATCAGAAATCGTGGTGTCGCTTCACGTTCAATACAATCTAAGTCCATCTGGTCAATACTACCGCTGAGGCGTGTGCTTTCGGGCACGGTCACTTTGAAAACATCACGCCTCGCTCTTCATCCTTATTTGAACACCGCCTTGCAAAAATACCCAAATTAAAAGTAACTGTCCACCATCAATAATGATAACATATGCCATCCCCAATTCGCGTCCTCCATGTCGACGACCAACCCAGTTTCGGAGAACTCGTGGCGGAGTTTCTTGAACGGGAGAAAGAGCGGATTGAGGTACTGACGGAAACTAATCCAAAGGATGCATTTGAGCGACTCTCGGAAGACCCATCGAGGATTGATTGTTTCGTAAGCGACCACGATATGCCAGGAAAAACTGGAATCGAACTGCTCGAAGACGTCCGCAGTGAGTATCCTGATTTACCGTTTATCCTCTATACCGGAAAAGGTTCGGAGGAGATTGCGAGCGAAGCTATTTCCGCAGGTGTAACAGACTATCTCCAAAAAGGAAGCGATGCAAGCCAGTATACGGTACTGGCAAACAGAATTGAGAACGCAGTCAGCCAGTACCGAACGAAACAGGAGGCAGAACAGACCCGAAAGCGCCTGTCGCTTTTCTTTGAGCAATCACCACTGGGTGTCATCGAGTGGGACGAGCAATTCACTTGCAAACGTCTCAATAAGAAGGCGACCGAGATTCTCGGATACTCCGAGAGTGAACTTGAAGATAAATCATGGCGTGCAGTCGTTCCAGAGAGCGATAGTGACCCCGTGGAAAGGGTTGTTTCACAGTTACTCGAAGCACAAGGTGGATACCACAGTGTCAATGAAAATAGACGGAAAGATGGCGAGCATATCATTTGCGAGTGGCATAATCGCGTTGTCACAGACGATGATGATTCCGTTGTCGCTATCTTCTCTCAGTTCCAGGAGATAACCGAACGGCGGGAACAGAACCGAGAACTCGAAGAAAAGAATGTGTTGCTCTCAACGTTATTTGAGGCGCTGCCCGTTGGCGTTCTCGTTGAAGATGAGTCACGCAACGTTCTTGCTGCTAACCAACAGCTATTTCAACTGTTTGACTTTCCTGGAGAGCCAACAGATATCCACGGCAAAGACTGCGAAAAACTCGCAAAGCAAGTTAGTAACTCGTTTGCTGAACCCAAGGATTTTATTATCCAAATCGAACAGGCTATAAAGAAAGGTAGTCCCTACGCCGACAAAGAGTTCACGTTGGAAGATGGACGTGTTCTGAAGCAGAGTTACCGACCAATTGCGTTACCTGATGGGCCGGGGCATCTCTGGCTATATCGTACGGAGAGGTCTCCAATCGAGTGAATTTTAACTCTCTTGGGATGAAAAAGTGGGGGGTGCCAGAAATATAATATTATGGTATAATATTGGAATATGAGTTTTAAATATTATATTTTAGTCTAATATATAATTATTAGATTTTATTGTCACATTTGATTGGTATCTTAGAAGCATTCTCGTCTGAAAAGTTGAGGCAGGGAAAGACTGTCCCTACCAAGAGATATCAAACCGGCCACTGCCCACTCTTTGCAGCAGTAATACACCAGCCGCCCGAGTCGATAATCCGCTTGACTACCAGGAAGTTTAGCAGCTAATTTTTCGCATCGTTGTCTGGTTCCGAATCCGAGTGGCCGTGTAATTCGCCAAATCCACCACCACCAGGAGTCTTTACGGTAATCCGAGCTCCGGCGTCAACAGCAACTGTTGTCTTCGCGGGTAACGGTTCACCATCAAGAAGGTTTTCGCCCGGGGACCCAGGTTCGCCACCTGCTTGGCCCTCTGGTGAAGTACGCCGACGCTCGGTCAACAACGAAACCATCGCAGGTTCGTCAACGCGAACCGACCGAATAATACCCATGCCACCACGATATTTGCCTTTCCCGCCACTGCCCTCCCGGAGAGCGTACTTCTCTACGGTTAATGGGTAGCTTGCCTCAAGAGCCTCAATCGGCGTATTGAGCGTGTTCGTCATACCTACCTGCACGCCATCAAGTCCGTCACCAGTAGGTCTGGCTCCGGACCCACCAGCAATGGTTTCATAATACGTGAATCCTTCGTGGGTGCGACTCCCGATGATGAGGTTGTTCATCGTCCCCTGTCCTTGTGCTGGGATTTGCTCCGGAAGTGCCTTCGCAAACGCCGAGAACACAACATCCATCACCCGTTGGCTCGTTTCGACGTTGCCACCGACGACTGCCGCAGGCAGCGTTGGATTCAATAATGAACCCTCCGGTAACTGTACGGTCACCGGCTCGTAACAACCGGCATTTGGCGGGATATCCGGGTCAGTCACGCTCCGGAGGACAAAATACACTGCACTCTGGGCAACAGCTGGTGGGGCGTTCATATTACCTGGTACCTGGTCCGCTGTGCCGGTAAAGTCGAGAGTCGCATGGTCCCCCTCAACAGTCAGTTCAACCTGTATCGGAATTTCTTCCTCGGTGATTCCGTCGCCTTCCAGAACATCCGCTGCCGAATAGGTTCCATCAGGTATCGTTCCGAGTTCCGTCGCTATCCTCTCTCGTGAATAGTCGATGACTGCATCAAAGGCCTCGCTAACCGTATCTAACCCATGTCGATTACAGAGTTCGGTAAGCCGTTTGTCGGCCCGTTTGTTTGCGGCAAGTTGGGCACGTAAATCTGCCGTTCGCTCTGCTGGGTTTCTGACGTTAGAAAGCACCAACGAGAGCACATCCTCCTGAAAAGAGCCACCAACCTGCAATCGGACAGGCGGAATACGAAGCCCTTCCTCGTATATCTCTTGGGCACCAGCGGGCATACTTCCCGGTGTCCGCCCGCCAACGTCGCTGTGATGTGCTCGTGATACACCGTATGCAACTATAGAATTCCCGATGGCGATAGGCGAGACAATCGTGATATCGGGTAAGTGGGTCCCACCAGTAAACGGGTCGTTAAGAACGAAGGTATCGCCCGGTTCAGGCTCTTGATTACGGACCGCCTCGACCGCTTCAGGCATCGCACCAAGATGCACAGGGATATGCTCTGCTTGGGCGATCATCCGGCCCTCAGCATCAAACAGGGCAGTTGAGCAGTCCTGTCGTTCTTTGATATTGGGAGAATACGCAGCATGAATGAGAACGTCGCCCATCTCCTCTGCAATGCCGACAAGCTTGTTGCGGAGTACTTCAAGCTCAATCGCATCAAGAGCCATCAGTTTTCACCCCGCAGACAGCATATTGTCCCGTTTGAACGCACGGTCCCGTACCAGTTTGGAGGCAAAAGTGTGGTACTTTCCGTTCCTTCGAGGATTGCGGGACCCTGAATCGTCGTCTCCGGTTTGACTGCTGTCCGTTCGTAAACTGGAGTCTTATGTTCCTCCCCGTCATAGTAAATAGTCCGTTTCCCTCGCTTTACGGTCGTATCTGGGCTGTACGACATAGACGGCGGGTCGTTTGGAACAGTCCCCGAGACGCCAATAGTGACGAGTTCAACCTCGCCGTCCATCGTATATCCGTAGGCCTGCTGATGTGCCTCGCTAAATCGGGATGTAATACGGTCCACGTCAACCGGCTCATCAACCGAAACGGCCAGTTCGAAACTCTGACCGACATACCGGAGTGAAGCGGTGCGGTCAATGTTCACTTCACTAGCAGCCTTACTCGCAGCGGCCGTCACCTCCCTCGTTAATTCCGTATACCGAGACTCTAGCTGGTCTCTCTCAGCGTTGGAGAGCCTAACTCGATGGGTCCGCGTTGCATCATGTTTTTCATTTGCTGCGAGCAACCCGTATGCCGAGAGCACACCACCTGCAAGCGGTAACAGAACTCGGTCCATTTCGAGTGAGTCGGCCAGCGCCAGCGCGTGTAACGGCCCCGCACCACCGAACGCAATCAACCCAAACGACCGTGGGTCGTGACCGCGTTCGACAGTAACGGACCGAATTGCACGCATCATCGTTGCATTTGCAACGCGGTAGACACCGGCAGCGGCTGCCAGTGGCGAGTCAAGCCCTGCGTCCCCAGCCAACTGCGCCATCGTGTCTCTAGCAGCCTCGATATCGAGGGAAAGCTCACCACCAAAGGCAGTATTTTTACCAATATATCCGAGCACAACAGATGCATCGGTGACTGTTGGATGGCTACTACCGTTTCCATAGCAGGCCGGCCCAGGGTCCGACCCGGCCGACTGTGGACCGACACGAAGTGCCCCGCCGTCGTCAACCCAGCCGATGCTTCCACCACCTGAGCCGACTGTTTCAATGTCGACCATCGGAACGCCAACCGGGTAGCCAGCAATCGTTGCGTCGCTTCGACGTGAGATTGTTCCCTCTCGAACGAGACCGACATCGCTCGATGTCCCACCCATATCAAATGTGACAACATCAGGAACATCGTTGTCTGCTGCCGTAGCAGTGGCACGTGCACCGACAACACCAGCAGCAGGCCCAGAGAGCACTGTCGTCACGGGTCTGTTTCGTATTCGCTCCGGGCCGGCAACGCCACCGTTTGATTGCATAACAACTGGTTCCGGAAGGCCCAGTTGTTTGGCACCTGCGACAAGTTTGTCGAGATACGATTCGATGACGGGGCGGAGTGTTGCGTCGACAACTGTCGTCGACGTTCGTTCGTACTCTCGAAATTCCGGGAGCACTTCGTGGGATACCGACACCGGGATAGAGAGGCGTTCACGGAGAATTTCAGCGGCTCGCTGTTCGTTTTCCGGCTGTGCATATGAGTGGAGGAACGAAACAGCGACACTATCGAAATCGGACAGCGTCGAAATCAGCGATTCAACGTCATCATCGGAGATTGATTTCACAATCCCGGATGGCGTCGCCCGTTCGCTGAGCTCGTATCTCGCTTTGCGAGGGACTAGCGGAGGCGTCTTTTCGGCCGAAAAATCATACAGTGAGGGTCGGTTTTGCCGGCCGATCTCCAGTATATCACGGAATCCCTCTGTTGTGAGAAGCGCGGTTTTTGCCCCAGTCCCTTCTAACAATGCGTTCACGGAAACAGTCGTGGCATGAACGAAGAGGTCGATGGAGTCAGGCGGGATTGCTGCCTGCTCACAGGCCGCGATAATACCGGATAGGACGCCTTCGTGTTGAGGTGTCGTCGATGGGACTTTTGTGGTGAGAAGGTCATCTGCAGTGAGTAAAACGACATCAGTAAAGGTTCCACCAACGTCCACCGCTACGCGTGGCGAGTCTGTTGTCGGGTTGACTTTAGGTGTCTGGTCCTCTGTTCCCACAGTTACTATGCCTATCATCAGTTCACGAACGCGCTTAAAACTTGGTCCAGACCCTAAAGTTGCCTGTCGAAACTACCGGCCGAGAGTGTAGAATTCCTCGTTTGGCCGCATATCTGCAATATGTGCCATCCGGTTCGAGAGGTTAAACAGAGACGTGAGACTCGCAACATCCCACACTTCCGATTTCGAATAGCCATGGTCATAGAGCGTTTGCAGGTCTGATTCATCCACTGAGGCAGGCTCTTCTGTCAGTTTGATAGCGAACGAACAGAGGTCTTTATGCATCTCAGAGAGAGCGGCAGTCCGTGGGTTTGTTGCAACCTGCTCTGCTAGGTGTGGGTCATCGCCATAGATTCGCAAGAGCGCGCCATGTGCTACAACACAGTACAGACAGTCATTTGCCCCGCTGGTGGCAACAATCACCATCTCGATTTCCTCACGGCTGAGCGAGGAGTGTTCGATTATCCCGTCGTAATAATCAAAGAATGCTCGGAACTGTGCAGGTTTGTACGCAAACGCTTCGAACACGTTCGGGGTGAACCCTGCCTGCTCAGTTTCAGATTCGATTCGGTCTCGGATATCTTCAGGGAGTTCCGCAACGTCTGGAACTGGAAATCGTGTCATTGCTTGTTCAGCCATAGACTATTGTTTGAGTGATGGTATCATTAGTTTTGATGAGTTGACGGAACAGAAGACTCCGCAAGACTGCTTGAGGGCATCATGGGAATCTGCATCAATCCATTGGCGATGACCGTTTGTCTTGAGGTGAGTTGTCGGTGGATGAGACCGCCGAAAGAGGTGGAAGAAGAGCTACCAAGACAATGATACAGCCAAGGACAACAACAAGTCCGACGAATCCAGTCCAGAGAGAGTAAACATCCGCGATTGCGCCGACTCCAACAGGACCTAAAGCACCACCACCAATGTATACCGTTCGAACGACACCGAATCCTGTGCCCTGAACAGTCTGAGGGAACACAGAGGCAAGGTAGGTTAACCCTGGGGGAAAACAACCCATCAACGCGCTTGAAAGGAGGATGCCGCCAACAAGCCCCAAGGTCGTATTTGCGGTCAAAACCACGAGCAACCCTGGAATGGACAATAGCGCGAATATCCCCACCGTCTGCCCGGGGTCGAGACGGTCTCCCAGAACGCCTGCCGCAAGGTTCATCACGAACCCAGCGGCGAAAAACATGCCAAACAGAACGGTTGCGCGCTGTGGAGAGACACCGACGACATCCGTGAGATACGTTGGGAGAAATCCTGTGAGACTCTGATAGACTAACATCACTCCCAACATGACAAGCGTGCCAAGCACGGCTGTGCGACCAGTAAGTGCCCGGGCAGCAGAGCCCATAGTTTTAGTGATTGATTGGGGCTTTGAGTTGCCTGTTCTGTGCGGTACAATCGCCCAGAGGCCAACAGTTACAACGAGAGATAGCGGGAGCAAAAAGCCGAGGCCTGCACGCCACCCAAACACACCCATTATCAGCCCTGCAATGACTGGGAAAAATGCATTTCCAAGGGTACCTGCGGCCTGGCTGATTGACACGGCTGTGGCCTTGGCTTCAGGTATTTCGTTGGCGAGTACAATCACTCGAGATGGGCCGAGTATGCCAGTTCCAGCGCCGAGCACGATTGTTGCAATTACCAGTAGAAGAAAGGAATTTCCGACGAGGATAAGCGCTAATCCGAGCATCGTTGTCCCCATCCCAACGAGGATTGCAAGACGGTCAGTTCTAACATCTGCGAGAAGACCGCCAGGAAATTGCATGAGTCCATAGGCACCCCACACAGCCCCGACGAGGAGACCAACCGTCGAATACTCGAATCCGAACTCCCCCTGGATACCAGGCATGACCGCCGGATACACAATACGTGCACCGATGGTAAGCATCCACATCGCAGAGATGACCACCAACACCAGACCAGTCTGTCGGCCAAAGGTGTCCCGCAACTCCCGTAGATTAGTCTGAGCCACGATAGCTGAACCTTACAGCAGGTATTATAAAAGATACACTCCGATTCTCGTCTGTGGAAAACAGCATCAAAGAAATGCTGGCCCGCCGATGAAACTCCGAGATAAGTGTATCTAAGGAGAGTTTATCTCAGGTAGTAATATTACATTCTAATATTAGGTTTTGATATGAGATTGTGAGCCGTGCTTCAGAGACACTGAGATGCGGCGGTTCCTGGGACGACGGCAAACTGGCTTACCAGAGTTGTCTGCTACAATTCCGAACGCAGATGATATTCTTAGTTATGAGTGTAACGTGATAATATAATATTAGAATATAACATTAGGTTCTGACCTGAAAAGATGAGGTTTAAATCGTAGCTAAGAATTATATATCAGAGCGTGGAATCACTGTGTATGCTGAACTATACCACATACAGCGAGGCAGGCGGCGTCGGGAAGACGACGCTTGCATCTAATCTCGCCGTTGCGCACGCTCGCGGAGGGTTGGATGTACTGGTCGTTCCATTAGACCCGCAAGATGGGAACCTTTCACGGTTATTTGGCGTTGATACAGCCCGTGCGGATGATGCAACGGACACGCTTGTTAGACACCTAATCCAGCGGCCCAAAGGCGCATTTGAGGACTTGATTGCGACAACTGAGGGCGTGGATATCGTTCCGGAGCACAACATGCTCTCCTCGTTACCCGATTATCTACGGCGCGAACAACGCCAGGCTGAGGAACTCGGGGAATCGTTCGGGCTCCACTCTCAACTTCTTCGAGTCCTCCGAGAACACGATGTCAATGAGAAGTACGATGTCCTTATCTGTGACCCCCCTGCTACCGAGGGAGTCCATCTGTATAATGCGATTCATGCAACACGGTCGCTGGTTATTCCGCTTGAGCCAAGCGCAAAAGGCGACGCATCCGTACAGGGATTGGAGTCGCTGGTAACTGGGTTGTCCACCAATCTCGACATGGATGTAGATGTGCTCGCAACGGTTCCAATGGGATTCAAAGATACCCGAGACCAGCGAGAAATGCTGAACACCGTCGAGTATGACATTCCGGAGATTGTTGGTGAGCGCACATCGCTATTTGAAGGTTGTTGGAAACAGCAGTGTTCGGCGTTCGAATACGTGAAAGAACACCGCTCTCGCGTGCGCGAGTATGAAGTTTAAACGCTGGCACAACTGGATAGGCTCGCAAGGCATCTCGAAACCCAGGCCGGTATTGAAGCGCCGAGCCCACCGGAACCAGGCGATATCGACCACCGGATTGAAGCTATCCCAGGAGGTGCAGACCAATGAGTGGTGGCGGCGGAATGAAAGAGGGGGCCAATTTCGACCCGTTCGAAGAAGAAGAGGAATCGACCGAAAGTGATTCGGATGAAGGGGAATCGCCGGAGCACTCACAGCAGACACTCCCATACCGGTTCGCTCGAAAGACTGCCGAAGACCAGCGTGAACAAAAACCAATCTGGCTACAAGAAGAAACGCAGGACCTCATTGACGAACGAATTAATGCGCTTGCCGAGCAGTTTGACGAACGCGTACTTCGGATGGACTATCTTGAGGCCGCAATTTTGGCAGATGCTGAGGGACGCACCACGGAGAATGTGTTGCGAGAGTGGGGGTACGATAGAAGGTAAAAAGCCCCTGACTGCAGAGTGATTATTTTGTATCGGATTCAGGCCACCGCTCGATGCAGACAACTTTGTCTGTGTAGAACTGAACCATATCTTCACCCTGTGCGTGTAAATCACCGAAAAACGACTCGTTCCACCCACCAAAGTGGTAGAACGCCATTGGTGCTGCTGTCCCTGCGTTAATACCAAGGTTGCCTGCTTCAGCATCATGTTTGAACTGTCGGGCTTCGCTCCCTTTGCTCGTAAAGAGCGAGGCAGCGTTGCCATACCGGCTGTCGTTGATGCGTTGAATACCAGCCGCAACATCGGAAATCGGTGAGAGCGCAAGCACAGGCCCGAACAGTTCTTCCGTTGCAAGATTCATATCTGGCGTGACATTACCGAAAACGGTTGGGCCAAGGTATGTGGCGGGTTCGTCCGGATACTCCTCGCGGCCGTCAAGGAGGAGCGTTGCTCCCTCCTGGATGCCTGTTTCGATATCTTCACGGATTCTCTTGGCATGCGCCTCAGTGTGAACCGGTCCCATATCAGTCCCGGATGCAAGCCCATCCCCAACCGTCAGGTCTCTGGTTCGGGAGACAACGTTGGCTGTAAACTCGTCGTAAACGTCTTCCTCGACGACAGCGATCGGATTAGCCAGACATCGTTGCCCGGTATTTGCAAATGCCGAGCCAACGGTTTTTTCCGCGGCAAAATCAAGGTCTGCGTGCTTCGAGACGATAATATGATTTTTCGCACCACCCTGTGCCTGCACACGTTTGCCGTGGGCGGCAGCAGTTTCGTAGATATGTTTGGCAATCGGTGTTGAGCCAACAAAGGAGATGCCTTCAATATCCGGGTGTTCGAGGAGATGGTTTACTGCCGACTTATCACCATGAACGAGGTTGATTAGTCCCTCAGGGAAGCCAGCCTCTTCAATGAGAGAGAGTAGATGTGTTGAGGTGAGCGGTACCCGTTCACTTGGTTTCAGGATGAAACTATTCCCCGTTGCAACGGCATGTGGAAGAAACCAGAGCGGGATCATTACCGGGAAGTTAAATGGTGTAATCGCCGCAAACACACCCAGAGGTCGACGGGGCGCAGACTCATCGATTTCGGGGGCTGCATTGAGCAATGTCCCGGATTGCATCGTCATTGGCACCCCACAAGCAACTTCGACGTTTTCGATACCGCGGCGGATCTCGCCCATCGCTTCGTCGAAGGTTTTTCCGTGTTCTTTGACTAGCGTTTCAGCAAGCGCTTCCTGTTCCTCTTCAAGCAGTTGCTTCAGACGGAATAACGGTTGAATGCGCTCCTCGACAGGAGTCTCTCGCCACGTTTCGAACGCATCGAGACCGCCAGAGACTGCATCATCTATATCACTTTGAGAACTAAATGTAACAGTGGTCAATGCTTCTGTCGTTGCCGGGTTGTTGATTTGGTGCCGCTCTGTTCCCGACGGTGGCTGCCAGTCTCCTGCAATATAATTCGCAGGTGTCGATGGGGGAGTATTGCTGGTCATAGCGTATACTGTTAGAGGACAACAACACACACATACTTTTTGTCAGTTGAGTGGCTAGTCACCTGGCCGCTTCACCTCGGGGATGGTGAGGGAGACAGGGTTATATCAGCCTAGCAGATTGTTGTCTTTGGTTTCGTGATGGTTTTCACAGACGGAGCCATCCTCAAAAATAACAGAATGTCGGAATTGGTCCCGAGTGATGAGTCCGAGTCGGTCGAAGGAAAGACCAACGAGCGCGAATCGGTGTCATTTACGTACGCTGGCGCCCGAGCAGGATTTCTGATTACACTCCCAGTGGCAATGGGTGTCGCTGGCTACGGAATCGCGTTTGGGTTGCTTGCCAATCAGGCTGGACTGACGCTGGCCGAAGCAACGCTGATGAGTGCCACAGTCGTGGCCGGTGCATCCCAGATTGTGGCCGTCGAACTCTGGGCGAATCCAATTCCCGTTGCAGCAATCGTTCTCACTACCTTCGCAATCAACCTTCGCTACTCACTCATGGGAGCAGCCTTACAGCCATGGTTTAAACACCTTTCGCCGACGCAAGCGTATGGTAGCCTCTTTTTGATGGCTGATGAAAACTGGGCGTTGACAATGCGGGATTTAAAAAACGGGACCGGGCGTGGTGCGTTTTTGCTTGGGAGTGGTGTTGCGGTCTGGGTTGCGTGGGTCAGTTCGACGGTTGTCGGTGTCCTTGCGGGCGACACCATCGACGACCCAACAGCATACGGTGTTGATTTCATTCTTGCCGTTGTCTTTGTTGCACTTGCGGTCGAACTCTGGGAGGGAAAATCCTCAATTCTGCCCTGGAGTGTGGCACTCACAACTGCCATCGTCAGTTCGCAACTTCTCCCTGGACAGTGGTATATTCTAATTGGGGGCATGGCGGCTGGACTCGTCGAGGTGTTACGATATGATTGGTAGCACAGATTTCTCGCTTGACCCGGTCGTTGTTGGCGTCATTGCTGGGATGGTGTTCGTAACGGTCATCACAAAGTTGGGCGGTCTGTGGCTGCTGAGTCAATTCGAGGTCAGCGACCGCCTTGAAGCAGGGATTTCCGTTCTCCCTGGAGCAATTGTCATCGCGATTCTTGCCCCCGAACTTGCCGACGGTGGGCCACCAGAATGGGGAGCAGCTCTGGTTGCCGGCATGGTGATGTGGCGGACGGGAAATATCCTCCTCACACTAATTGTCGGGGTATTCGCAGTGATTCTGTTCCGGGCAGCAGTTCCCTAGATTGAGACTACTTCGAGAACACAGCGAGTAAAGAACGAATAACTACCCGAACAAGCACTCTCGCTGAAGTCGATGAAGACACCGGCTGTTTCACAGCCATTAGTACGTTCAGGAGTGTCAAATAAATGAGTGGAACCTCTCGTCTCTTTCAGCGATTTCTCTCGCTGTTCGGCCCGAAGATGTTGTCGACGATAATTGCCATCGTCTCGACGCCGATTATCGTCCGTCTGCTTGGCCCCGGTGGATATGGCGATTACGCTGTCCTCCTCTCAATTTATTCGCTCTATATGATTCCAATCTCCTCTGCAATAACCGAGGGTGTACAAAAGTTCGTTGCCGAGGATGAGCGACACGATGCCTGGCTCGAACGTGTTATTCAGTTTTATTTTCTGTTGGCGCTCGTTCTTGTCCTGCTTGGAGTGACTATACTACTGATTTTTGTCGGTTTAGGGCTTGCTGAGCGGTTTTTTGATGAAGAGTTTACATTTTATTTTTACTTACTCGCTGCTTTCGTTTTTGTCGGTCAGTTCAGAGGGTTGACAATGCATACGATTCTTGGGTTCGGTCTAGAGCACATCAACGGCCCGTTAGGCGTTCTCAAGAAAGTTCTCATCACCGGCGTTGGGATATTACTTGTCCTGGCGGGATTGGACGTCACAGGAATGGTCCTTGGGAACATCATTGCCGAACTGACGGTTGCAGTGATTGCTGGATATGTCATATTGAACCGCATTTCAGTTCGGCAGTTGTTTCAGATTCCAGATTCGGTTCCAGTCCGTGAGTTTCTCTCGTTTAACGTCCTGAATGTTCTGCTTGTTTTGCTCGTCATGTCGTTGTTTCATATAGATATTGTGATGGTGAGAACGCTAGTGGGTGATGAGGCAACGGGCTATTACCGCGCTGCCCTCGCGCTCGCGGAGTATCTCTGGATAGTCCCTATCGTGTTACAGACGCTCTTGTTGCATTCGACAGCGAGTCTCTGGAGTGAAGGGAAAACCGACGAGATTACCGAAATTTCCGGGCGGATAACTCGGTACAACGTCCTGTTAGTACTCGTGATGGCAATCGGAATGGCCGCGCTTGCCCACAGGCTCGTCCCGCTGTATTACGGCGCTGATTTTGTGGTCGCAACAATCCCCCTACTCCTGTTACTTCCTGGCGCAATTGGCTTCGCTGTTGCCAGACCCCTACAAGCGATTTGCCAGGGTTCAGGGAACCTGCGGCCGCTCATTACTGCGGTGGCGATAGCCGCCACACTCAATGTCGTGTTGAACGCGACACTGATACCGCTGTACGGGATGAACGGGGCAGCGGTCGCAACGAGCACCAGTTATGGCTCCATGTTTGTCCTTCTTATCTGGGCCTCATGGCGGATTGGGTACAACCCATTGTCCGATTTCAGGCCAGGTCGCGTCGCCGCAACAGCAGTAATTGCTGGAATTCCCATCTTTGTCATGGGCCAGGTGATTCCAGGAGATATCCTGTCTTTAGTCGTCGTACCAATACTTGGACTGGCTATCTTTACCGTGACCGCTGTGGTAACAGGAGCTCTTGAGAAAGAGGAATTAAACGAGTTGCTGGGTAAGTTACCAGCACCGTTCGACAAGGCTGCTGCCTTCTGAACGAAATAATACAGAGTGACCCTCGATTGTTGCTTATACTGCCGAACGTAACTTCGTTAACATACTCGCCACCCGAGGGTGGCGAGATTGTTTAACAGTTTACGTCCAGTAGTATTACCGAGAGCCTTTACAGCCACCGCGAAGTCGGCTGCATTCAGACTGTCGGGTTTGTGTGCAAAATTCCGTATCAGCATACACTTCATCGATGACCTCATCCAGACGCTCGATATCGGGTTGCCCAAACGAATTATGGGCAAGAAAATATGGACCAAGATGGTCTTCGGCGATACGGCGACCACACAAGCCTTCTCCCTTCAAGTCAATCACAACCTCTCTAAGCTCTTTTTTCGACGGATTTTCGTCAAGTTCGATACTTTTTGTTCCGCGACTGGGGAGTTCGCTGAACAGTTTTTTTACATCAATCATAGTCCAGTGATACAGCCAGTATCACAAAAATATACGGTCGAACATGTTTTGCCAATCCTCACTACTCGCCTTATTCCTCATTGCGGTTGACCTGGCAGTCAAAGAACCCATTTCGAAGCGATATATGCACCGATTCAAGTTCTAGTTCATAGGTACAGACATGGTGACCGGTCGTTTTAACAGCAAGTTGTTCTTTGAGGAGACCAAGTTCTGTCAATCGGTCTATTTTTCGGTACGCCGTCGACGATGGTAACTCACAACACTCGGAAAGTTCCATTGCAGATTTGGGTTCCTCACTTGTTGCCTCAAGGATTGCTCGAGCATCGCCATCATTTAACACTGCAAGGAGTTCAGGTAACTGCTCTCTTTCAGTTGTAAAAGAATCACGAGGGTGCGGAGTTCTCCGTCGGTGCTGTGGCGGGTGCATGTTACTCATCAGTGTATGTCACTTCGTTGAGTGTATGTTTGCCCTACTGCGGTGTGTATTTTCATCCGAATATATTCGGGAGTTGTTGTTCCGAGTACTCGGCTCTGAAAAGACCACCGTATCGTGAGTAAAGGGCCGATATGGTGTGGACACAATGTCTATGGAACTGTTCGAAGATAATGAGTGCACGATTACATTATTTCGACAACATCGGTAAGACGGTCGTTAGTTGTCATCTCATTCAAGACATCCTCCGGGGAACAGTCAAGGGCATACTGTGGGCGGCCTTTTCCGGTGGCAGAGGTATCCGAAATATATTCTTTGAGATACGGTTTGGTCCCGAGTGAACTGAGTGCTCGCATCACCTCCCGTTCTGACAGAGTCCCAACGGCTTCGGAATCACACGCCTCCAAGACCTCGATCGTTCGGTTTTTGAGTGAGATTGATTCGACAGGTGTCGCCCCGTCCTGTTCGGCCTTGACAAGACCGAGCAACACGAGCTGTTCCGTGAGTGATAGTGAGTCAATATCAACCATGCAAAAGTCATTGGGCTGCAGTATAATAGTAATTTGGCCGAAGAGGGAGGGATTCTCACGACGTCGAAGATGCCATTGGCATTCGGAACGTCAGAATGACGACGACCGCCATAATCAGAGCCAGAACAAAATATCCTTCATCAAAATATCCGGCATCCGCGACGACACCGAAAACAACCGGCCCTGTAGCAGCGAGTGCCGCAGTCACTGTTCGAACAACACCCAAGCCTGTTCCTTTCATGTTATCGGAGAACGCTTCGGCAAGAAACGATTGAGTGATTGCACCTGTACCCAGCATGACACTAATCATGGCAGTGATTCCAACAAGAATCCAGAGTTCGTTTGTCAACGGGAGAAGAGCAAAGCCAACAACTGCAGGGAGAAGAATTGAGATGAGCGAAATACGCATACCAATCCGGTCGTAGGCTGCCCCAGCTAACGGTTTAACGAGAACTCCCACAGCAAAAAAGAAGCCGAATAAAATACCAGCAGTCGACGGTGAGAACCCCTTGACTGTTGTTAGGTATGTGGGATAAAAGGTCGTGAACGATTGCCAAATAAACATATAGAGAAACAAAATGCCCGTCATAAATCCCATTGTCGGGTTTCGGAGTTCATAGAGGACATCACGTGCCTCCCAGAGAGATTGGAGATCAGAACTGGAATCTTCCGACGGATGCGTCGGCGAAAAAAGGAAAATAAGAATCCCTGCAAGCAAGAGACCTGGAATCACGAACCCAAGTCCAGCCTGCCAGAGAAAAGCAGCAGCAAGGACAGTGGCAACGGGAGGAAGCAGCGACTGACCGATATCCCCCATAGCCATGGTAACACCGAGGGCACTACCGAGTCGTTCAGCATAAAGTTCCGAGAGAAAGGTGATTCGCGCAATGGGATACAGTGAGTGACCTAACCCCCAGATTGCTGTTGCGACGAACAGCAAAATCGCTGATGGAGCAGTGATAACAAGCATCAACGCACCGGCAACAGTAGTGACACTGACTGCCATCAACGTCCGCTCACTATATCTATCTGCAAGCACACCGCTTGGGAGCTGTCCTATCGCAGCAAAAAACCACAGGACGGAGACGAGCAGGCCTGCGACGGAGAGACTCATCCCAAATTCGGTCTCAAAATAAGGAATAATGACGGGATATACCATGCGTATCCCCATCAAAAGCCCCCAGCCAAGAGCAATTGCAGCGAGGGAGATTCCCTTCCCATTCCCCCAGAGACCGATGATTTCTTGTTTAAATATTGACCAGATATTCATTAAATAAGATACTACCTGTTCCTCGCTTTCGAAGCTATATAATTCCGGCGTGTCCTTTCGAGCAGGGCGGTTGTATCAATAATACAAGCATAAACTATTCGTATCAACGGGGAGAAATAAACTTATGCTCGATAATCTAATTGTTTTCGTCGTCAGCCTACTCATCGGAGCGTTGGGGATACACATCGGGGCGATGGTCATTTCTGGAGTGACAAATTATACGTATGCGTTTTTCACCGCATTGATTGGAGCGCTCGTCTGGACTGTGACCGGCTTTCTGTTTGGATGGATTCCATTATTGGGTCCTGCGCTAGTCTTGCTCGCCTACCTCGCTATCGTCAAGTGGCGATATCCAGGTGGCTGGATAGATGCGGTCGGTATTACGCTTGTTGCCTGGATATCAGTCATAGTCGTCCTGTATATCCTTGCCACCGCAGATATCACATCGTTTGATGCGACAGGCGTTCCGGGGACCTGATTTTTAGAGGGTGGGTTAGATGAGAATACCGATAGTAGCAGATCACGCAAAGAGTATATTAAACCGTAGACGGTAAGGTAATCCTTCGTGCGAGTAAGCGAGTGCTGTTTTTGACAATCCGCTTCCGAAACAACGCCATAAACACACTCCAGCTATGGCAAATTATTATAACTAAGGTGATAAAACCGGCGTGGCTATATAGCCTGGTGTTTGTAGTATAGTACGAACAGAGTCTCTTCTTGATGAAGAGTGAGCAAACGTATGAATCTTATACAAAAGTTCCTGACCACAATTACCCAGCGCACTCGACTCACCATAGCAGTGCTGTTAGTGGTGACACTGTTGCTGAGCGGCGGAATTCCGATGGTCGAAGAGGATACATCGCTTGACCAATTCGAGACAGAAAGCGATGAGGTAGACAAACTTGAGTATGTGGGGGAAAATTTTGGCGTTGCTGAGGAAAACACCACGACAGCCCAGGTTGTCCTCCGTGAAGACAACGCCCTCAGCAGAGACTCGCTGATTGCATCTCTTGAGTTACAACAGGACATCCAGGCATCTGAGACCATCAACGCGACGCTGGTAGACGACCCGTTTAACGACTTGGCGACGATTCTTGCTCAGACTGCGCTCATTGAGGAACGACAGGCGGAGCTCGATGAGCGGAGTGAGCAACTCGAAAACGAAAGCGCCGGTATCGAAGCCGATTCCGAAGCACTCGAAGCCGACAGTGCAGCGCTTGAGCAACGGCAACAAGCTATTGAAGACGACCAAGAAGAGCTAGAGCGGCTTGCAGTAGAACTCAGTGAATTACTCGATGAGGCCCGGGATGTCCAAACTGAGTATAACCGGGGAGAAATTACGGAAGCGGAACGCGACGCGGCAAGTGATGAACTCTCCACAACAGCGGCGGAACGGCTTACCCAAGAGCAGTCTCAGGCGTTCGATGAATTGCTTGAACAAGCGCAAGCAACGCAGGCTGAGATGAGCGAGGTCGAGCGTGCATTCGAGGAAAACGACATCGACGAGGATGAGTACGAGACACAGATGGCCGAGCTCACTGACACAGTGGAGGCTGTCTATGCTGGAATTGAAGATGAGGTTCTCGCAGATTCGTTTGCGGACCTGCAAGAGCGTGGGGAAGAAATAGAAGCAGATGCACAGGAAC
>LKNH01000062.1 GCA_001564135.1 Halobacteriaceae archaeon Tc-Br11_E2g27
ATTCCACAGACTTTCGTCGACGGCGAGTTCGTCGGTGGTAGCGATATTCTGGTGGAACTGGAAGAACGCGGCGAACTCGAAGAAACGTTGCAGGTCTGAGCTAGTGGCTGCCGACTGAATCACCGTACTGAAACACCAGCCACGGAACAACCGCGCCGACGGCAATGAGGACGCCAACGGACAGGGCAAACGGAACCGTTGTGAACGTATTTAATCCGAGATAGAGTGCCATCGCGACGAAGACACAGACCGAAATGACAGCGTTCTCCTGAGAGAACAGCGGTTCGTTCCGGATAATAATGAGCATCGAAACGGCCAGCAGGACGAAGATAGCTATCAGCGCGGCGGTGAACACTTGCATCGAATCGATTGCAAGTCCATACAATAATCCCAGGCCGGCGAGGACGAACCCAACACCGAGGGCTGAGAGTCCAGCGAGTGCCGCATATGACCGCTCGGTTTCATCGTCGCTCACAGCCGTTGTCATACTACCGCTTGTCAATCGTTGTATAAAATAGTTGGACCACTGTTGCAGAGCCGTTCCAGCGCAAGCCACTGGCGGAAACCGAACTTACGGGAACGGATGATGTTCCCGTCCCAGAAGCGGCTTGAATCCGAGGTCTTCGGGAACCGTTGTTGCTCGCTCGCCGAAATACGGCTCGCCGAAACAGAGCGGCTGTGCCTGTGGAACGACGACGCGAACGGCTTCAAATCCGAGCTGGGCCACGTCACGAGTTGTCGTCCGGGAGGCATAGGGGGTCAGTCCCGCATCCGCCACGCGGTCGAGGACTGCCTCCAGTTCGGCCACGCCTTCTGGAGCGTCGTCGGTTCCCACTGACCCGGCCGGAACCTGTGTCTCAGTGTCGATAAACCCAGCCGCTTCACCCGGTGACTGGGCATACTCCCCAATTTTCCCCATCGCGTTCTGCGCTTGCTCTGGGCCCATGCCCCGTAGCTCCATCCAGTTCTGGAGGGCTTCACACAGCGCCGAGAGTGCTGCCGAAACCACGTCGAGGTCGGCATCGGAGCCAAACGCAATCTGTGGCCACTCTTCACCTTCGACGGCGACAGCGACAACTGGAACATCGACATCCTGGGTGAGCAAGACCGCTGTCACGTCAAGCGCCTCTGAATCCGCCCGGCGACAGAGCTGTTCGTAGGTCTCGTCCTCGATAACGAGTTCGAGCGGATCAAAGGTCGAGTGCCAGGCAAGCATCGTTGCATCGCGTTCGAGCACTTCGTACAGTCCGGAGAGAATGGCCTCGACGCTACTGTTGCCGAATCCGAGGCCGGTGGTGATTGCCGGTCGATACCGCTTTTCAGGTGGTGGGTAGTGGATAAACTCCGCAGGGAGGGCAACCGCCTCCTCGGTATGGAGGTTCTCGCCGGTCGTCCACGGAATCTCCTCGTTCTGTGGGTCGGTCTGGCAGACAAACTGGTCTGGGCCGACAGCGTTTCCCAGCCCGCTGGGTCGGGCGCGCTTGAACGAATCGGTGTGATAGATACCCGCGCAGTACCGTTCCATCCCTTCCCCGAGGGCTTTCATGAACGCGCTGTTCCAGTCAGGAGCGACACCGGCGGCGTCGCGGGCGGCGCTGACATCGCTAAACCCGCTCGTGTCGCTTACCCGGGCAAGGTAGTACGGCACTGGAAAGGATTCCGCCTCGCCGACCTCCTGTACGATGCCGAACTGGTCATCCAGTGCCCGTTCCGCTCGTGCGAGGGATTCCTCGACCGTGCGGTCGGTATACTCGCGGTCAAGGGTTCCGCTCTGCCCATCGTCGCATGTACAGTTCGGCAGCGGGAGAAACTCGCGTTCGGTGAAGGGAACCACAACGACGCGACCGAAAATGTCTGCATCACCAGTGACATACCGGGCAGCCTCGCGGCCGGCAACCGCTCCGGCAAAGCGAGTTGTGTGTGGTGAGGGCGCTGCAGCCGGGTCAGCCTGTGGGTCGAGATTCGCGTTCACTCGCCCACTCAAACACTCATAACAGCTTGTTTTCGGGTCGAATCCGGCGACGGCAGCGTCGACGATTGGAATTCCACCAACCCCACCAAGTTCGACGGCCAGCCACCGTGTCCCGGTCGCGAGAGCCTGTTCGTTTGCTCGCTCGAAAACGGTCTCGCCAACCTGTCCGATGACGACCGTCAGCTCCGTCTCGCCGAACGTTTCGACGCGCTCTTCGGTCGTCTCGACGCCAACATCTTCGAGTGCCTGCTCGACAGCGCCCGCGGCGGGGCCCGAGCCGACGATACCAACAGTCATACTCGGTGCGTCGGGCGGCGGGGCAAAAAGTCTGTGCTCGTCAGGGCGATGTCACAGGTTTGCCCTGAGTGCCTCGTTCATCGCGTCGACTGGCGCACTCTCATCCGTCCACCGTTCGAACGCCTCGACACCCTGAAAGAGCAACATCCACGCACCGTCGATGGTCGTCGCGCCAGCCTCGCTGGCCTCGCGGAGCAATCGCGTTTCCAGTGGACTGTAGACCGCATCGAGGACGGCGAGGTCGCCGTGGAGAGCAGCCTGTGGAATCGGCGAGCGGTCTTCTTTCATGCCGACGCTCGTTGCGTTGATGAGGATATCCGTGTCGGGCACGACGGTATCCAGTGAGTCCAATCCGCCAGCCGTTGCATTTCCAATCGTATCGCTCTCAGTGACTGCCGTAGCAAGTTTCTGTGCTTTTGACTCGGTCCGGTTAATAATCGTGACAGCTACTCCTTCATCAGCCAGTGCGAACGCTGCTGCTCGGCCTGCTCCTCCGGCCCCGACGACGACCGCACGACCCGACAACGTCACGCCGTGGTGTTCGAAAGAGCGAATCACGCCTGCTGCATCCGTATTATAGCCCGTCGGCGGGTCGGTCGAGAAATCAATGGTATTGACGGCACCAATTCGGGCAGCGAGCGGGTCCGGGTCGACGGCCGACAGTACATCCTCCTTGAACGGGATGGTGACGTTGAGTCCGCGAACACCGAGGGTTGCGGCACTTTCGACGGCCGCAACGGCACCGTCTTTCGGTGGCTCGAAGGTCACGTATTTGGCATCGATACCGAGTGCGTCATACCCCGCTTCGTGCATCGGCGGCGAGAGCGAGTGTCCGACCGGATTCCCAATCAGCCCGTAGACGTTCATATCCGTTGCTGGCAGGGAACGGACCTAAATGGTCCGTTCGATAGTTGTCTTATCTGTAACTTGTATGCTAACTTGTAATTCTGAGAGAAACTGGCTGCTGAATGGAGCGGTTCCCTGTAAGACGGCGGCTTTTTTGTCTCCGAGATGTTGGACTGACTGCTCGCTGAGCCTGTGAACTGAGTATTGATTTGCCCATCTACTGGAGTTGGTATCGGCGTGGCTTATCCTCTCAACGTTCTATCCCTGCGATAAATCTCTCAAGTCGGTTCCGGGATTCTTCGCTCCCAGCAATGATGAGGACGTCGCTTTCTTCAACAACGAAATTTGCACCGATGTCAGTGAGCACGTTCCCGTCCCGTTCAACCGCGACGACTGTACAGCCGGTTTGTTCACGTAAGTCGAGGTCTCCCAGACTCCTGCCGACGAAGGCGGGTGTTGCTCTCCTGACGAACCCGAAATCAACATCGGGAGTCAGAATCTCCTCTTTTTCAATAAGCAGTGACGCCAGACTTTCGCCAGTTACGTTCGCCAACGAGAGCACGAAATCTGCCCCTGCATTATAGAGTTTCTGGACGCTGTCCTCATCGTCTGCACGAGCAATAACCTCTACATCCGGTGCGAGCTCGTTGAGTATCAGTGTTGCAAAGATTGTCGGTGTGTCTTCGTCGAGCGAAAGCACCACAGCGCGTGCATTCCTGACATCTGCACGCAGGAACGTCTCCGGGTCGGTAATATCACCGACAACATCGACTCCCTCTTTGGATTCGATGTCAATCGTCGTCACGGCGATGCCTTCTGTCTGGAGGGCATCCACAATTGACCGGCCGACTGTTCCGTATCCACAGACCACGACGCGGGGTTCGTGGTCTTCGGGTGATGGAATTAGCCGCGTTTCTACATCCTGTAAATCGCCGTGTTCGCCAGCAACTAGCAGGATTGTGTGGTCTTCGATGACGGTGTCCGGGTCGGGTGTGACGACGAACTTCCCGCCAAGCCACGCTCCGACAATGGTGATACCCATTCGGTCAAAGACTCTGGCCTCCCGAAATGACTGCCCAACGAGGTTGCTGCCCTTCTCAATCAGCAGTTCCGTGATCTGGAGGTCGCTCTCCGCCTCGATTGCCTGCTGAAGCTTTTCTGCATACGTGCCTGATGCGCGAAGCCCGAGACTTTTTCCCAGGAGTTGTCGTGCCGAGACGATGTCGTCGGCTCCCGCGTATCGGTGATAGGCTTCTACTGTCTGTTCTCTGATGACGCTAATCGTCCGGAGCTCCGGGTTGACCTGCTTGGCGGAAAGCATTATCGTGGGATTCGCCTCGTCGCCAATATCAGCAACCAGGGCTTTCGCGTGGCCAGCATTCGCTGCCCGGTACGTATCGACAGCCTCCAAGTCCCCCACTATTGCGTTAACCCCCTGTTCGTTCAACTCCGTCACCAGGTCAGGGTCGGAATCGATGTACAGATATGGGATATCAACGGCTTCGAGTTCTGCGTGTAGCACCTCATCCTGGGCGGAGTGACCACAGATAATCACGTGGTCGGTCAGGTTACTGGACGTTGGCGGCCGGGTCTGGAAGGCCTGCCGGAACAACGGTACCGCATACAGTGGGATGGCGAGAAAGACCAGCAGGACGCCCGAGAGGTTCATCAGGACGACCAGTAATGCAAGTGCGTCGCTCTCCCGCCAGAGGTCCGTATCACCGCCGAACCCTGCCGTTGTTAATGCCTCGATAACGACCTGCAATGCTTGAAAAAGCGAAATTTCTTCCTCTACGAACGTCCACAGTGCCCACTGGTAAATGTAGGTGTAGATGATGACGAGTCCCGCGATGGTGGTTACTGTGAGTGCGATTCGGCGCTGCCAGTTGGTATCCGCCTCAATTGTAGTCGAGTTCGTACTCATGCCAGTGATGCGATGCGGTTAATAATTGCAGACCGGAGTGAACGCCGGGTTGGTTCCCCACTTCGGGTGAGAACAATCGTGCCAGAGGCCTGCTCTCCGATGGTATCTGGAATCGCACCAGAGAGGATACGTTCGACAGAACTCACCCGTGACACACCAAGGACAGTCGTGTCGTACCCCTGGGCGATTGAGACGAGTTCTGACGCGATATCGTCGGTGACGATGACATCCGAGTCGTAGTCTTCAACACCTGCTGTCTGGGCCGTCTCCTCGATGAGTGACTGCCCGCGTTCGACCACATCTGCCTGGTCTTCGTCTTCGGTACGTTGCTGGACGTTCACCAGGGTAAGCGAAGCTCCTTTCTCTGCACGGACGAACGCTGCTGCCTTTTTAACGGCGACACCCGAGTACGGGCCTTCACCGACGAACACGACTACGTCTCCGACAGCTTCGTCACCCTGTCTCACCAGTGTGACTTCGCACGGAGCGCGTTCGATGATCTTGTCGATATTCGAGCCGAGGACGCGCTCCCGCCGTTTGCGTGTTCCCGACCAGCCCATAACAACGTCGTCGGCTTCCTCCTGCTCGATTATCCGCAGGATCGTTTCGCCAACGTCCCGGCCGACGACTGCCCGAGTCCGCAGACCAACGCCGAGTTCCTGGGCGATGTCTTCGGCCTGTTCAAGCAATTCTTGCTGTCGTTTGATGCGTTCCTGCTCGTAGCTAACTTCTTGAGCGAGCGAGGTTTGGTCTGGAACCGTAATGATGTTCGCGGCGATTATCTCTGCGTCACGGTCCTGCCGTGCAGCCGAGGCTGCCGCGAGACGGAGTAGTCCCCGCTCGGTGGCCGGATTCGCAACCGGGACGACAATTCGGTATGGCGTTTCCGTTTCTGTGTCCGCTGTCGGCTCAACGGTGTCGATCAGTTCTTCGGCCATGAGGCCCGTCCGGTCGACGCGCGTTCGGCCGTAGAAGTAATACCACAGTCCACCGACGACTGCGATGCCAACACCGCCAATCTGCGGGAGAGGATCCATCTGTGTGAGGATGAATATCCCGGAGAAGACCCCGAAAATCTGCATCCAGGGATACAGGGGGGAGCGGAACCCGGGGTCGTACCACTCGGGGTCCCGTCGACGAAACGCCATGAGCGAGAGACAGACCAGAATGTAGACGACGATCTGGAACGCGCCAGCGGTCTTGGCGATATCCTCGACAGGCAATGCAATGATGATAAACAACATCGCGCCGCCGGTCGTGAGAATTGCCGTGGTCGGTGTTCGGAACCGGCTGCTGACAGTCGCGAATACCTCCGGGAGGAGGTTATCACGGCTCAATGCGAACGGGTAGCGCGACGCGGTGAGGATGCCCGCGTTGGCGGTGCTTATCAACGCGAACATCGCGGCAATGACGATAGCAACGACCATCAGGAATCCAAGTCCGACCACCTCGACGACGGCCACGACCGGGATGTTCTCCCACTCATCGGTCAGGAGCATCTCTGGTTCGACGACACCGACGATGATGGCGACAATAAGTGCATACAGTGCGGTCGTGAGAGCGAGCGACAACAACAGCCCCAGCGGGAGGTTCCGCCCGGGATTTTCGATCTCCTCGGCGACTGCGGCGACCTTGGTAACGCCACCGTAGGAAATCAGGACGGTCGCGGTCGCTGCGAACAGACCGGCAGTCCCCTCGGAGAAGAATCCGTCGACGCTACCGCCGTACAGCGTCGTATTGACGCTGCCACCGGTGAGTGCGACGAAGCCACCCAGGATGAACAGCATAATCAACACGAGGATCTTCTGTAACCCGCCTGTTTGCTTGACCCCAACGACGTTGACGCTAATCAGGAACGCCCCGATGAGGACTGCAAGGACTCTCAGTTCGGTCTCTGTCATCGTCACACCGAAACTCGAAAGGACAGGTTCGAGGTAGAACATTCCCCCGAATAGGGCAAGCGCCCCTTTGAACATCAACATGAGCCAGGTTCCCAGCCCAGCAATCGTCCCTGCACTAGGGCCTATCCCCCGTTCGATGAAAATGTAATCTCCTCCGGCCTCGGGCATTGCCGTACCGAGTTCCGCAATACTGACTGCTGCTGGGAGCACAAGCACGGCAGCGATAATGAAGGCAAGAATGACGGACGGACCGGCCTCAGCCATTGCTAATCCCGGGAGGATGAAGATACCACTGCCGATCATCGCACCCATACTGATCGCCACAACCGAGGGCAGCCCAAGGTCGCGTTCGAGTTCTTCTGACATGATTTCTGTTACGCTCGTTCGCTACCGGCTCTCTGCTGGGACACGGATTACTGTGCATTTCCCAAGCACAGACATATAATACTTGTGGGATGATTACGGAATCGATAATTAGAGTGTGTCTTTCTTTTGGAACAAAAATGCATAGGTATTATACTATTGGGGATGGTATGGGACAAATTAACATGGTATCAGATGCTGGATTAGCTAACGAGTATCGACTCGATGAGATCGACCGACGGATTCTGTACACACTGATGGACGATGCTCGGAACACGTCTGCACCGGAGATTGCTGAGAAGGTCAACGTTTCCCCGGCGACAGTCCGTAACCGAATCGCCCATCTAGAAGACCATGGTATCATCACCGGCTACCACGCAGACGTTGACTTCGAGCGCGCCGATGGTCGATTGACGAATCTCTTTCTCTGTAACGTTCCATTCACCAATATCGAACGTGTCACTACGCAGGCGGGCACGATTCCGGGTGTAATTAACGTCCGTGAACTGATGGGCGGGCGAACCAATCTCCACGTGCTCGCGGCGGGCGAGGACACAACGGAGTTACGCAGAATTGGCCGCCAGCTCTCGGAACTTGGCCTCGAAATCGAAGATGAGGTGCTCGTTCAGGATGAGACTCAGTATCCGTACGCGCCGTTCGGTCCTGACGACGGTCAGGATGTTCGTCTCGCAGATTCGATTTCGTTGGCAGGCGGAACGGAGGTCATCGATATTGCGGTTGATGAGGACGCACCCATCGTGGGACGGACAATTCAGGAGGCTGTCCAAGCAGATCTGCTCGAAGATGATGCACTGCTAATTGCGATTGAGCGTGGTGACGACACGATTACCCCTCAGGGAAATACAGAAATCAAACCGAACGACATTGTCACCGTGTTTTCACCGGACCGGGAAAAGAAACCAACCCTGGAAGCCTTCAAAGAGAAGGATAGCTCCACTTCGACGGTCTCCACCTAATGCGACTTGAACAACTGCTCCCAGACGTACTGGTCAGTGTTGATGAGGAGACACCGTGTGATGTTGCTGTCCTTTACGAATGCAAGCACTGTGGGTCGAAATTCGACGAGGAGCGAGACCAATGTCCTGTCTGTGATGCAACTGAAATTGCATCCTATACCTTCAGCAAGGATTGTATCGACCAATCCTCGGAAACTGAGTCCGAATAACTGTATTGCTTCCGTGCAGTTAGTGAGAGGGTCACTCCGCTGGTTCTACTTGTGGGAGTGCGATGACTGGTATCTCACACTCGGTGACGAGTTTTAAAGACAGATCGCCCGAGAGGAACTGTACGATTCGGTTACCGCCTCGGGACCGATATGCGACCGCGCTAGCATCGACTTCCTCTGCTGCTTCGAAAATCGTATCGACGATATTCCGGGCGTACTTAACGTGGACATCAGCATCTGGGAAAAGTGTCCGAAAGTTAGCGTATGATTCTGCGGCTATTTCCTCGGACTGTTCGACAGGGGTTTTGTCGGGAGCACCGCCTGCTTTTTCAACAACGTGAAGGACAGTTACTCGCTCGGGAGTATAGGGTGCAAGCGCTTTTGCCGTCTTGAGCGCATCTTCCTCGTGTGCAACTGGAACAAGGACGTGCTTCAGGAGGTCCTGCTGTGAGTCTTGGTCTGTCCTGTCCATACGAATATCTTGGCGACCCGATAAATAAACCATCGGGTCACTACGAATAGTGCTGGTGACGTTCCTTGAAATAACTGCGAACGATACGAGGAAGAGTAGTACAATTCAGACTGGTGGATTGTGATAACGGTATGTACCGGCGAGAGGGAATCGGTCACGGAAACCTAACCAGTTCCATCTCAAAAGGCGAATCGAATACCGCTGGTCAGTCTAGTTCTAACTCAGTTTGTTGTTTTTCTTTGAGTTCCTCGCGGGTCATCTCCCCATCGATAAGTGCTCGTAACTGCTTGATGAGTTGCTCGCTTGCGAGTATATCCGAGACGGTCACGTAGAGTGCCCCGGAATCGAGCAGTGCAGTGGCTTTCTCAACATCATCCGACCGAAGGATAAGGTCAGCGTCGAAATCAAAGGCTATCAGTTGCTCGGAGATAGGTTCCGAGTGGACCGTTGAGATGATGAGCTGTGCGGAATCGGCCTGTGCCTTCTCCCACGTATATGGCTCCATCGCATCACCGTACACGTACGCTTCGTTGTCGGCCACCACGTCTTCGCGATGCCCTGGGTCGTTTTCGATGACCACGTATGGCTGGTCGAGTCGTCGGCAGGCGCGAGCCAACTTCGGTCCCTGTCGGCCGTACCCGACGATAATCACGTGATTACTGAGACTGTCCGGCATCTCGCTTCGTTCGTCAATCTGCTTGTTCCCCCATCTATACAGGCCGAGCGACGAGACAACCTGATAAATATCCTCCGCGTAGCGACGGCTGAGGCTCGACGTAATCATGCTCGCTGCGGCGGCGAAAATGATTGCGTCAAAGACGGCCTGATTCGTCAGGATGCCGAGCAGCCAGGCTTCAATCAGAATGATGAGGGCGAACTCGCTTACTTGGTCGCTGCTGAGGCTTGCCAGCGTCGCCGAGCGTGGCTCATATCCCTGATAGATGAGGATTCCGGTCGTCAAGACGGGTTTAACGACTGCAACGAGAATGAGGAGGCCGCTCACCAATATCAACTTCTCGACCGTCGGCGAGGTGACGAGCATCCCCAGCGTGACGAAGAAAATCGCCACGAAGAAATCCCGTATCGAGGTAATCCCGTTGAACAACCCAAGATGTTCCGTGGGGTTGTGTCTTACAGCGAGACCGGCGGCGAACGCTCCGATAATTATCGAAATCCCGGCCAGTTCCGCAGCGCCGATGAACGCAACGAGGAGGGAAACAACGCCGATAATCAACAGTTCGTCGGAATCGCCGGCGAGTCGCCCCATCTTCTCGAACAAATACCGGTTGATAACCACCGAAACCAACAGCAGCGTCACGCCGTAGCCAACCTGTGTCGCAATCGGGTCAGCAGCGAGCGTTCCTGCCCCAAGTACGAGCAGGATAGCAATTCCAACGAGGTCCTGGACGAACTGAATCGACTGTGCTAACCGACCGCGGACGAGGTTGCGGCGAATCTCAGTCTGTAATAGCGCTGTTCCGACAATCGTCGATGAGAGGGCCACGGCAACGCCAAGATAGATTGCCTCCTCGACGGGGATACCGAGTACCACGCCGAAACCGACACCGAGTGACCCGACGACGACAATCTGTCCGAGCGCGGCAATCTCGCTGTCGACGAGCACCGTCCGAACCGAAGACAGCGATATTTGCACCCCGAACGTAAAGACCAGCAGCGCGATTCCGTATCGTGCAAGTTCGAGAATCAGGTCGGTATCGTCGACGAACAGTCCGGCAACGAGACCAGCGATAATCAAAAACGGAACGCTCGGCAGG